>JASHRK010000360.1 GCA_030037405.1 Acidimicrobiales bacterium
GACCACTGGCTGAAGGGCGTCGAGAACGGCGTCATGGACGAGCCGAAGCTTCGGCTCTATATGCAGGAGGCGATACGGCCCCAGCCGAGCATCGACCTCCGGCCGGGGCGCTTCATCGCCGAGGACGGCTGGCCGAGCGCCAACGTGTCGGCGAGGCGGTACCACCTCGCCGCACCCTCGGGGCTTGCCGACGGGCCGGGCGACCCGGGTGAGGCGGCGCCGAGAGACCCGGGTGACGGGGCGGCGGGCGACGGGCAGGCGCTGCAGGTCCGCGTCAGCGAGGCCGTGACGGTCGACGCAGGGCCTTGGTGCGGCTGGGGCGGGCCGATCGACTACGCCGCCGATCAGGGGGCAGAGGACGGCCGCTGGCTTAGCTTCACCTCGAACGTGCTGGACGCCCCTCTGGAGATCCTCGGGTTCCCGGAAGTCAGCCTCGAGCTGAGCGCCGATCGTCCTCAGGCTCTCGTCGCCGTGCGACTCTGCGACGTCTGGCCGGACGGCGCCTCCACCCTCATCACCCGCGGCATCCGCAACCTGACGCACCGAGACGGCGACGAGGAACCGGCGGCTCTCGTCCCGGGGGAGCGCTACCTCGTCGAGGTGCGGCTCAACTCCATCGCCTATGCAGTACCAGCGGGCCATCGCCTCCGCCTCTCTGTATCCCCTACGTACTGGCCGATCGTCTGGCCCTCGCCCGAACCCGTGACGCTGACGGTCTTCCCCGTCGGTCGGTTGGGGCTCGAGCTGCCCGTGAGACGCCCAGGCTTGGACGACCCCGCGCTGCCCGCGCACTTCTCGAAGCCGGAGGCCGCCCCCGAGCCGGAGCACCTGAACCTCGGCGGCGCCGGCGAGGAGGAGCGGAACCTCTTCCGCGACGCGAAGCGCGGTCTCGTGCGCATGGTCTACGAGACGGCGCACTTCCCGAGCATGCGGCTCGTCGACTCCGGGCTCGAGTACGAGGATCGGGGCGTCGACACCTACGAGATCGTCGACGGGGAGCCGCTCTCGGCCCTCGCCACCTCCGAGCGACGCATCGCGATCTGCCGGGAGGCGTGGCGCACGCGCGTCGAGACGCGAAGCACGCTGTCGGCGAGCGCGTCCGAGTTCCACGTCACCAACGCCGTCGACGCCTACGAGGGAGGGAGCCGCGTCTTCGCCAAGACGTGGAGCGCCTCGATACCTCGGGATTACGGATGACCAGCAGATGTTCGTGAACGAGCAGCCTCACTACGAGATCCTCTCAGAGGGGGCGCTCGAGGTTCTCGATCGGGGATGGAAGCGGATCGTGTCGGAGATCGGGATCCAGTTCGACCACGAGGAGGCGATCCGGCTCTTCGGCGAAGCCGGCCAGAAGGTCGAGGGCGACGTGGTCAGGCTGGACCCGGACTTCGTGCTCGAGCAGGTCTCCCTCGCGCCGCGCGAGTTCGAGCTGCGTGCCCGCTCGCCCGAGCGCAGCCTCCACATCGGAGGCCGGCACATGACCTTCCTGCCCGTCTACGGCTGTCCCTTCTCCCGACGCGGTGGCGAGCGCCGCGAGGCGTCGATGGCCGACTACGAGGATCTGGTCAAGCTGAGCCAGCTCTTCCCGGAGATCGACATGGCGGGAGGGACGATCGTGGAGCCGAACGACAGGCCCCTCGACTCGCGCCACCTCGAGATGGTCTTCGCCCTTATGACCCTCTCGGACAAACCCTTCATGGGCTCGGTCACCTCCGGCCCTAACGCGGCCGACACCCTCGCCATGGCCGAGATCCTCTTCGGCGGCCGTGACGTCGTCGAAAAGACACCTGTCGTCCTCTCCATCATCAACGTCAACTCGCCGTTGCGCTTCGACGGACGGATGCTCGCCGCCATGGTCGAGTACGCGAGGGCGAACCAGCCCGTCATCGTGACGCCGTTTCTCCTCATGGGCGCCATGTCGCCCGTGAGCATTCCCGCCGCCCTCGCCCAGCAGACGGCGGAGGCGCTCGCAGGGATCGCCCTTATCGAGCTGATCAGGCCTGGCTGCCCGGTCGTGCTCGGCTCGTTCCTCTCGAACATCGACATGCAGTCGGGATCGCCCATGTTCGGCACGCCCGAGTCTGCTGTCGGGCTCTTCTGCGGCGGCCAGGTGGCGCGGCGCTACGGCCTCCCATGGCGGAGCGGCGGGGGCGGGCTCACCGCCAGCCAGACGGTGGACGCCCAAGCCGCCTACGAGTCGCTCATGACGATGATGCCGGCGTTTCTCTCCGGTGCGAACGTCCTCATGCATGCGGCCGGATGGCTCGAGTCGGGGCTCGTCTCCTGTTTCGAGAAGTACATCGTGGACATCGAGATCCTCCGGATGCTGCTCGAGACGTTCAAGCCGCTCGAGATCGACGAAGAGTCTCTTGCCTTCTCCGCTCACGAGGAGGTGGGCCACGGCGGGCACTTCCTTGGCGCCGCCCACACGCTCGAGCGGTTCCGGGAGTGCTTCTACAGGCCGCTCGTCTCCTCCTCGCAGAACTTCGAGCGCTGGACGAAGAACGGCGCGCTGGACGCGACGGCACGGGCGACGACGATCTGGCAGGAGAAGCTGGCGAGCTACGAGGAGCCTGCTATGGACGGGGGAGTGCGGGAGGAGCTTGCCGGCTATGTGGCGCGCCGGCGCCGGGAGCTCGGGGACTGAGGAATGTGGTTGATGTTGTGGCCCCTCTGGGGCCGCAACCTCGACCGGTCAGCCGGGGGCAGCCGTAGGCGCTCGCTAGCCGCGCAGGCCGTCGGGGGCAACAGGCCAGGGCTCCTCGTCGGGGAGCCCGAGGGCCCTCGCCAGGTAGGAGTAGAAGTCGGCGATGAGGTGCTCGGAGGGAACGAGCACGCCACCGTCCCGGAAAGTGCGGGAGCTCATGCCGAGCTGGCACCGCTCGCAGGCGGAGAAGTCCTGGCGGTTGGTTATGTCGAGCAACTCGACGGCGTCGCCGGGATCGAACGAGGCATCCGCGAGGGCCGCCCGCTCGAAGAGCCAGTCGCAGGTGACCCTTGTCTCTCCTGCTGACACCGGCTCGATGCGGA
>JASHRK010000361.1 GCA_030037405.1 Acidimicrobiales bacterium
CTCACATGCAGCCTGCAGGCGCCGGCGTCCGTCGAGAAGAACGAGCGCGGCGCCGGAAGCGACCAGACCTCGAAGCGCCCGTCGTCGTAGACCAGGCGCTCTCCTCCCGCCGCGAGGCCGCCCCTCAGCCGCCCGAAGGGACGGGCATCGGCGAGGGAGATGACGTAGCGGACGTCGATCGCCTCGTAGTTGGCGAGGTAGTCGAGCAGCTGCTCGGTCGCCGTCGGGCCCGCCGGGTTGACCACCCGCCTCCCGTCGAACTTGAGGGCGTTCGTGTTCGGCGCCAGGTACTTGTGAAGGTAGGCGGCCCATGCCTTCGGCACCGGGAGGTCGTCGCTGTCGATGGCGGCGATGCCGAAATAGGCGCCGTAGTCGGGGTGGTAGATCCAGAGGCTGAAGTAACGCCCGTTCTTGTCGTGAGCGGCGAGATAGCGGGCCGGCCCGGTGTCGATCGTCTCCGAGCGTGGGGCGGAGAGCTGCGGGAGCGAGAAGCTCACGAGGGCGTCGAGAGCGAGCAGCACTCCGACTGCCACGGCAGCCTTACGGGCGTGCCGGCGACGCTCCCGCCGGGGGCGATGGACCGGCACGGTCCGGGTGGCGGCGAGAGCGGCGAGAGAGGCGCCGAGCACCATTGCTCCGGCCCAGGCGATCGATGCGATCGGGTAGGGGTGGTAGCTGGCGGCGGCATCCCAGATGCGGCGCAGCGTGGACCACGCCGCCAGCACGTCGACGCCGATCACGGCGAGGCCGACGGCGGCGCCGGCAAGGACGCCGAGGCGTAGGCGGGGTGCCCGGTTGGCGACGGCGTCCACCCCAAAGCAGGCGAGCACGGCGACGCAGAGCTCCCATGTCGGCGGGAGGTAGCGGGAGATGAGGACCTCCCGGGTGAGCGGCATCACCTCGTTGAGCACGGTCGAGACCGGCGGGATGCTCAGCTGCCAGCAGAGGAGCACGACGGCCACGACGGCGAGGAAACGGCGGAGGGCTGCCTGGCGGCGTCCGGCGACGAGCCCGACCGTGCCGAGGGCGAGCGCCGAGGCGGTGACGTAGCCGCCGGCCTGGCCCCAGTAGCTGGCGACGGTGCCGCCTCCCTGCTGCAAGAAGGCGGCGATCGGCCCGTAGATGTAGGGGAGCCCGACGATCACCAGCTGGTGCGCCGAGAAGGGGTGGACGGCGACGGCGCCTGCGTGCTGGCCGACGTCGGCGTAAGGGAGGTAGTCGAGAAACGGCAGGGCGAGCGGCGCGCAGAGCAGGGCGCCCGTGACGCCGCCGAGGACGACCCCGCCGAGGAGGCGAAGCCTGCCGACAGGGGCGTGCCCGGCGAGGCGGAACAACGCCCAGAGGAGCACGAGCACGCCGTCGAGGTAGGCCATCTCCGGGAAGCCGGCGTAGACCGAGAGGGCGAGGGCGAGGGCGAGGATCACCCATCCCCCGTGATCGAACCGGTGCCGGCGCGCCAGCCGCTCGATCCCGTAGAGGGCGAAGGGAAGGAGTGCCACCGGGTTTCCAGGAGCGTGCCAGAGCCACGAGAAGGTGCCGTTCAACCCGAAGAGGATCCCTCCGAGCGTCGCCGCACCCCGCCCGAGGCCGACCTCGCGGACGAGGAGGTAGGTGCCGAGCCCTGCCAGCAACTCGAGGACTACGTGGAAGTAGAGCTGGCCCTCGGGGAGGGCGAGGAGGAGAGTGGGCGGAAAGAGCGCTGCAGACTGCATCCCGGCAGCCAGGGGGGCGCCGAGACCCTCGTACGGGTTCCACCACGGGACGATCCCGTGCAGCCAGTCCATCGCCGCGAGATGACCGAGCGCCTGGGCGGTCCATCCGATGTTCGGGTCTGTGTACCACTGCCCCGGGAGGAAGCCATGCTTGATGCCGTCCGCGGTGACGCCGACCGGTCCGAGGGGGTTGACGTCGACGACGCCCGTAAGGGCGAGGACGTTGGCGATGAGGACGGTGGCGACGACGCCCACGGGCCCCGCCATCCGCCTCTTAAGCGGGTCCGATCTCCCGCTCGATCTCAAGACGTCCCGTGTCGGCGCAGGCGCCGCCTGAAAAGGCCGTCGAAGGCGGCATAGAGGACGAGGGCAAGCGCCGCCGCCACGGCGACGGCGATGCCGATGGTCAGCCTCCCCGGCCAGTACCAGACACGAAGCGATGTCGTGCCCGCCGGGACACGGACCTTCATGAAGGCCCCGCCGTCCGCCGGCGAGACCCGGAGCGAGCGGCCTCTCGCGGTCGTCACGTGCCAGCCTGGCACGTTCGTGATCCGCATCGTGAGGACGGAGGCCCTCGTCGTCTCGAGCTCGAGGGTATAGGTGGCGTCGTCCGGGTGGCGAACGGACCGGACCGAGCCGTCGGAGAGGGTGAACCGGGCCGAGCCGGGCACCTTGTAGAGCTCCATCCCGTCGATGGAGGCGACGGGCTCCATGCCAGCCGGCGCCGGGCGGCCGGGTGCGGCGAGCACGTAGCCGACCCCGTATCGCCTGGCGAGGGCGACGGTGTCGACGGAGGGGGCGAAGATGCTGAGGCTGACGATCGACTGCCCAGCTCCGGCCACGGGCCAGGCGAGAAGGTACTTGGCCGGGATGACCGGGTCGTGAGCCGCCAGCTCGTCGACGCCGTAGGCGATGTTGATCTCCGGGTAGAGGCCGAGCCCCTCCCACTGCCGGAAGCCGCAGAGAGAGGTGACGGGAGGAGTCGGGCAGGAGACGTTCGTCCCGTCGAGGCCGAGCATCGCCGAGCCGACGTCACGCTGGAGCGCCGCGACCGCCGGTGTCACGGGATAGCCCTCCTGGAAGTAGCTGTTGATCCCGACGCCGGCGAAGACGAGAAAGGTGCTCTCGGCGGCGAGGACGGCGGCGCCGACGAGAACGGCACGGCGGCCCTCGACAACCCGCCCGAGGCGGCCCTCGACCATCCGTCTCGTCCCCTCGAGGGCGCGCCGGAGGCGGCCGGGCGAGACAAGGGCGGCGCCGATGAGAAGGAGCATCGCCGCCTCGGCGCTCGGCCAGATGAGAGAGGATCGCCTGAGGGTCGAGAGCGTCGCGGCCGTCGGCTTGGCGGCGCCGGAGCTGACCGTCGCCGCTGCCGGGTAGACGTTGTCGACGCCGTGCCAGAGCACTCCGAGGACGGCCGCGACGGCCAGCGAACCCGCCAGCCAGGTCCACACGACGTCCCGGCCGCGCGGCCTCTGGAAGAACGCCTCAAGGCCGAGGGCGGCGAGCACGGCGATGAGGAGCTCCATCACCCCCTGGAGGCGGGTGATGTCGACAGTGCCAAGCCCGATCCTCTGCAGCAGCCGCGGGACCGGGTCGTTCGGGATGAAGCGGTAGATGACGAGGAGCGACCCGAGAATGGCGACGGCGAGCCCGATGGCGACGGGCCGCCTGCGCCAGGCGACCAGCCCGACGAGAGCGAGCACGATGGCAGGGATGCCGACGTAGGCGGCCGTCTCGAAGTAGTTGACCGGCCCGAAGAAGTAGCTCCCCTTGATCGGAAGGCCGTAGTAGCCCTGGGCGAAGAGGAGGGCGGCGGCATGCACGGGCAGCGCGGTTGCCGCTACGGTGCCCTTCCGGTTCGAAGCGAGCAGGATCGGTATCCCCGGCAGCACGAGGGGAGCCGCAAGGGCCACTCCGGCGACAAGGCCCGCCGCGATCCGGACGAGGGGAAGGACCGGGACGGAACGGTCGCGCCCGAGGGTGACGAGCCCCGTCACGATGCAGACCGCCCCGAGGCCGATCGCCACGAGGAGGTCGGACTCCGGCATGCCCGCGTAGATGGCGAAGGCGGTGGCGACGGCGAGGAGCACGACGCCTGCGGCGCCGCGGCGCCTGTAGCAGATGATGACACCGGCGAGCAGCCAGCCCGTCCACGCCATGGGACCTGAGACGGCCCACCCGAGCCAGCCGGAGAACGAGCCGGCGAGCATGGCGATCGTCGCCCCGAAGCTCGCCGCAAGGGGCCGGCAGGAGAGCAGCCGGCAGGCGACGTAGGCACCTGTGCCGGCGAGGAGCATCTTGCAGATGGCCGTTACGAGGAAGCTCGCGTTGAGGGGGAAGAGGTAACCGACAAGGGTCGGAAGCGAGAGAACGGCGGACTCGAAGTTGAGGAAGTGAGGCAGCCCGGTGCCGGACAGGTCGTTCCAGAGAGGGAACTGGCCCGAGTGGACAAGGCGCCAGTCGAGCAGGTTCCAGGGTGCCCCCTGGGTGATGAGGTCGCCGTTTATGTTGTCGTGGAGCACGAGACCGGGCACCCTGGTAAGGAGGGAGAGGCCCTCGCCGATGTCGGTCGGCCCGAAGCTGGCCCCGTCCTTCAGCGCAGGCGAGAAGTACGCGAAGCAGACGACGAGGATCCAGAGGAGGCCACCGATGTCCCCTCTGCGGCTCTTTGGCTGGGAGGTGAGCGTAGGGGCGGAGTCGACCGAGCTCATCGAGCGGTCACGACGACGTCTGCCTTGTGGAACTGGCGGATCGTTGCGTAACCGCAGGCCGCCATGGAAGCGCGCAGCGCCCCGCAGAGGTTCACGGTGCCGTCCGCCACCTGGGAAGGGCCGACGAGGATCTCCTCGAGGCGCCCGAGCGGGCTCGATCGCGTCGGGTCGGCGAGCGGCAGGCGGGGGTGGGCCGCCGCAGCCTCCCAGTAAAGGCCCGGAAGAGCTGCCTCTCGCGCCCGGGCGAGGGGAGCGCCCAGCATCACGGCGTCGGCGCCGCAGGCCAACGCCTTTGCCATCTCGCCCCCGGTCGAGAGCCCCCCGTCGGAGATCAGATGGACGTAGACGCCTGTCTCCTCGAGGTGCCTCGAGCGGGCGGCCGCAGCCTCCGATAGCGCCGTCGCCTGGGGAACGGAGACGCCGAGCACCTCGCTGGTCCTCCGCCCGCTGCCGGACCCGACTCCGACTATGACGCCGACGGCTCCCGTCCGCATGAGGTGGAGGGCGACATGGTAGGAGGCGCAGCCTCCGACCATGACAGGGACCTCGAGCTTGCGTATGAAGTCCTTCATGCTGAGAGCGTCTCCGGCGTTGGTGACGTGCTCTGCCGAGACGACTTCGCCTTTGATCACGAGGGCGTCGAGGCCTGCCGCCACAGCCGCGGGCGCCAGCGCCGACGCCTTCTGGGGGGAGACCGAGCCGCAGGCGACGACGCCGGCCTGGTTGAGGTCGCCGACCCGCCGCGAGACGAGCTCGAGCTTCACGGGAACGGCATATACCTCTTGCAACAGCGGTATGAGCGCGCCCGGCTCGGCCGAGTCCAGCTTGGCGAGGATGGGATCGATCTCGGCGTCCTCGTAGCGGGTCCAGAGACCTTCGAGGTCGAGCACCGGCAGGGCGCCGAGCCGGGCGATCTCACCCGCCGTGGTCGGGGAGACGGCGCTGTCGGAGACCCCTGCCATGACGGGAAGCTCGAAACGGTAGGCCTCGAGCTGCCAGGAGATGTCGATCTCGTCGGTGTCACGGGTCCGCCGTGAGGGCACGAGCGAGATGTCGCCGAGCTCGACTCCGAGGCGAGGCGCCTTTCCCCGCGCTGTCTCTACATCGGGCACGCGTCAGCGCTCACGCCACCAGGTGCGGAGCATCACCTTGGCGTACCGGAACCCGTAGAAGAGGTTGCCACCCTTCTTCGTCTCGCCGGCCGCACGCTCGTACCACACGGTCGGGCACTCTGTGACCCGCCAGCCCCTCTTGAGCGCCGTGACGAGAAGCTCAGAGGTCTGGTACTGGTCCTGCTCGAGCCGGTCGACCACGTCGGCGAGGAGCGACGTGCGAAGGGCGCGGAAGCCGTTCGAGGTGTCGGTGAGGCGTGCGCCGGTCAGAGCGTTCATGAGCGTCGCGAAGAAGACGACGCCGAGCTTGCGGTAGCCGTCCGAGGTCTGGTCGATCCCGAGACGCCTCGAGCCGACGACGAAGTCCGCCTCGTCGTCGACGAGAGGAGCGAGCATCGTCGGGATCTCGCCTGGATCGTTCTGGCCGTCGGCATCGAGCGTCACGACGTAGTCCGCCCCGCCGGCGACGCAAAGGCGGTAGCCCGCCCGGAGGGCGACGCCGTGCCCGAGGTTCACAGGGAGCTCGAATGTCACGGCTCCGAGGTCACGAGCCACGCGCGCCGTCCCGTCGTCGCCGCCGTCCACTACGACGAGCGTCGACACCCGAAGGCCGCACGCCTCCGAGGGGATCCTCTTCACGACGTCACCGATGCAGTCCTCTTCCTCGTAGGCGCAGATCAGGGCGACGACAGGTGAGAGCCCCTGGTCCGGGTAGCGCTCGTCAAAGTCCTTTTGCGCGAGGCCGAGCGTCAGCTGCTTGAGCGAGACGAGACGCTCGGCATTGCGATCAGAGACGTTTCCCGAGGCCATCGGCCAGCATTATGCACTACGGGCAGCTCCCCGGCGAGGATGGGGCGCGGGCCCTACTACATCATGTGCATGCCGCCGCCCGGCCCGGCAGGCACCGGCGGTGGGGTCTTCTCGGGCTTGTCGGCGATGAGCGCCTCGGTCGTGAGGAGAAGCGCGGCGATCGACGCCGCGTTCTGGAGCGCCGAGCGGGTGACCTTGGCCGGGTCGGTCACACCGGCCTTGATCAGGTCCTCGAGCGACCCGCTGACGACGTTGAGCCCGACCGGCCCCTTCGCCTGCTCGACCTCTCTCACCTTTATGGCGCCTTCGAGCCCGGCGTTGACCGCGATCCACTTAAGTGGCTCCTCGAGCGCCTTGTAGACGATGCGGGCTCCCGTAGCCTGGTCACCCTCGAGGGAGTCGACGACCTTGCCGAGCTGCTCACGGCTGCGAAGAAGCGCCGTGCCGCCGCCTGCGACGATGCCCTCCTCGAGAGCGGCCCGCGTGGCGGAGAGGGCGTCCTCGATGCGGTGCTTCTTCTCCTTCAGCTCGATCTCGGTGGCGGCCCCGACCTGCACGACGGCGACGCCGCCGGCCAGCTTCGCCAGGCGCTCCTGCAACTTCTCCCGGTCCCAGTCGGAGTCGGTCTCCTCGATCTCTCGCTTGATCTGGGCGATACGGCCCTTCACGTCCTCCTCGGTCCCGGCACCGTCCACGATCGTCGTCTCGTCCTTGGTGACGACGACGCGCCGAGCCCGGCCGAGGAGGTCAAGGGTCGTGTTCTCGAGCTTGAGGCCGACCTCCTCGGAGATGACCTGGCCACCCGTGAGGATGGCTATGTCGTTGAGCATCGCCTTGCGCCGCTCGCCGAAACCAGGGGCCTTCACGGCCACCGACTGGAAAAGACCCCGGATCTTGTTCACGACGAGAGTGGCGAGCGCCTCGCCCTCGACGTCCTCGGCGATCACGAGCAGCTGCTTGCCGCTCTGCATGACGCGCTCCAAGAGGGGGACGAGGTCGTGGACCGAGCTCACCTTGGCGTTGACGATGAGGATGTAAGGGTCCTCGAGGACCGACTCCTGGCGCTCTGCGTCGGTAACGAAGTAGGGGGAGAGGAATCCCTTGTCGAACTGCATCCCCTCGGTGAACTCGAGCTCGAGCCCGAAGGTGTTCGACTCCTCGACGGTGACGGTCCCGTCCTTGCCGACCTTGTCGATCGCCTCCGAGAGCACTTCCCCGATGGACCAGTCTGCAGCCGAGATCGCCGCCACCTGGGCGATCTCCTTGCGCCCCTCGATCTCGCGGGCCTGGTTCTTGATCGACTCTACGGAGGCCGCCACGGCCGCCTCGATGCCCCGCTTGAGCGACATCGGGTTGGCACCGGCGGCTACGTTGCGAAGGCCCTCGCGCACGAGTGCCTGGGCGAGGACGGTGGCGGTGGTCGTCCCGTCCCCGGCGACGTCGTTCGTCTTCGTCGCCACCTCTTTCACGAGCTGAGCTCCCATGTTCTCGTACGGGTCCTCGAGCTCGATCTCGCGGGCGATCGTGACGCCGTCGTTCGTGATCGTCGGGGCGCCGAAC
>JASHRK010000362.1 GCA_030037405.1 Acidimicrobiales bacterium
ACGCCGAGCTCCCGCGCCTTTCTCAGGATGTCGTCGTCGACGTCGGTGATGTTGCGCACGCACTTGGTGCGGTGCCCGAGATCCCGTAGCCGGCGCTGCAAGACGTCGTAGGTCACGTAGACGGCGGCGTGCCCGACATGGGCGGCGTCGTAGGGCGTTATCCCGCAGGTGTACATGGTGACGACCGGCCCCGGATCGAACGGGACGACGGCACCGCGGGCGGTGCAGTAGAGACGCATCCTTGCCCTCAGCCCGTCTCGAGACCCGTCAGCCTGATGCTCGTGTGGGACCGGTGGGCGATGTTGATGCCGACGAGCACCGCCGTGAAGGCCTCGATGGCAGAAGCCGCCGAGAGCGAGCCGGCCGCCACCCCGCGGAGCCCGGGGATCGAGTCGACCAGCTCTATCGTCGCCGCCATCGCCTGGCCATGATCGGAGCAGACGAGCACGTCTGCGTCGAGCGGGTCGTCGATGTTGGCAAGCCCGCGGGCAGGCACGTGATGGAGGGCCCCGGCGACGAGCGCCTCCGGCGCCGCCTGTTGGATGGCGACGGCGATCGAGCCTCGGGGCACGACGAGCGCCTGCAGCTCCTCTCCCACCTTCTCGAGGGCGTTCGCCATGGAGATGACCACCTTGCCCGCCAGCCGATCGGCATGGGCGGCGGCGGTCGGCGCTGCTCCGTTCCAGGGTGTCGCCACGATGACGATCTCGGCTGCGCACGCCTCCTCGTTGGCGACGCCAAAGAGGCCCGGGAGCCGGCTCGGCCAACGCTCCTTGAGCGCTCCGGCCACCTCCGCCGCCCGCTCTTTCTGCCTCGAGCCGATGAAGACGTCACGCTCGAGAGAGGCGAGACGGGCCGCTACCGCCTTTCCCGCCGGGCCGGTACCTCCGAGGATTCCGATGCTCATCCGATCACCCTTGCACAGACGGCGCGTCTTCGGCTAAGTGCTCCGACGAGACGTAGTGGCGGAAACCCGGCATGAACAACCCTACGAGGACGACCCCGATGAGGCATCCAAGCCCTCCCGAGACGACGGAGAACTCGACCCCGAGAAGGTCGGCTACGACGCCCGACTCGACGTCTCCAAGGCGCGGTCCACCTGTCACCACCGCGATGTGCAACGCGGAGAGGCGCCCGCGTAGTCCCTCCGGCGTCTCGGACTGGAGGATCGTGCCCCGGAAGACGGCCGAGATGACATCGGCGCCGCCGGCGATGGCGAGGAACACGAGGGCAAGCACCAGGCTCGAGGAGAGCCCGAAGGCGGCGATGGCGAGACCCCAGACGGTGATCGCCACGAGCACCGCCCGCCCCATCCGTCGGATCGAGGTGACCCAGCCTGTCAAGAGAGCGCCGAGAAGCGCCCCCGCCGATGGAGCCGCGTAGAGGAGACCGACCGTCTCGGCACCGCCGTGGAAGCGGACTAGGCCGATGGCAGGAAAGAGGGCTCTCGGCATCCCGAGGATCATGGCGTTCAGGTCCGCCGTGAAACTTGCGTAGACGGGCTGGTTGCCCTTCATGAACGAGAGACCCTGCATGATCGAGCGCAGCCCGAAACGGGCACCCCCCTCGCCAGGCGGCAGCCTTTGCAGGCTGAGCACCGCCGCCATCGAGGCGAGAAACGTCACGGCGTCGATCCCGTAGGCCGCCGCCACGCTCACCTCGGCGACGAGGAGCCCCGCCAGCGCAGGGCCGGCCACCTGGCCCGTCTGGTAGAGGAGCTGCCAGAGGGCGTTCCCCGCCGCCAGCTCGCTCCGGTCGAGCAGCGTGGCTATCACGGCCGAGCGGCTCGAGCTGTCCACGCTGGCAAAGCCGGCGCTCGCTCCGCCGAAGACGTAGAGGGCCCAGAGCGCAGGATGGCCCCGCAGGGCGTTCAAGAAGAGAGCGAGGCTGCAACACGCCATGCAGACCTGGGCGACGAGGAGCACCCGCCGCCTGTCGGTGGCATCGGCGGCGGAGCCGCCGAGCATGGCGCCGCCGAAGACGGGCGCGATCTGGGCGAGACCGATGAGGCCGACGTCGAGGGACGAGTGGGTGAGGCGAAAGACCTGGTACGGGAGGGCGACGACCGTGAGCTGGGATCCGAGGGCGCTCACGACGTAGCCGCCCCAGAGCCGGCGGAACTGGGAGTGACGGCGAAGGGGGCCGATGTCGAGGAGGAGACGGCGGCGACCCACGGCGGGCAACCTATCGACCCGAGCCGACCGCCTGCGCGAATCGGCCCGGCTCCGGCTCGCCCTGCGAGTCAGATCAGCGGCCGAGGATGCGCGCCAGCGTCTCGAGGTCGCTCGTAGAGAAGGTCGAGACGATGAGGAGGTGACAGGAGACGGCGGCGTAGCCGAGGGCCGTCCCGTGCCCTCGCGAACCTGCCGTCACGACGACGGCGAGGAGCCGGCGGCGAGAGACGGTGCCTAACGTAGCGTGCGCCGTGATCTCGGCACCCGTCGAGGTGGCTTGGAAACGGGTCACGCCTGCCGCTGCCAGCGAGGAGACGGTCGGGCCGGCGAGGCGACAGCTCGAGGCGCCGCCGTATCTCGCCAGCCGGACGACTGCTCTACGGGCGCTCGCTGCGCTCCCGGCGCTCAAGTGCCCAGGACAGGCCACCGGGCCGAGGTCAGGGCGCAGCTCCAAGTAGGCAGACGGCTGGGCATTTCCCGGTCTCCTCGTCCTCGCCGGCGGCGTCCTCGTGTGGCGGACGAGGCGGCGCTCTACAGGACGGCGTCCCCAGCCGGCGGACGACACCGGGACAGCCTGAGCATCAGCGGGTGTCCACCACCTGAAAGGCCTCTGCGAGACGCCCCTCCCCGAGGCCGAAACGTTGCGCCGTCGCGGAGGTCCACTCCCTCACGAACTTCGCCAGGCCCTCCGGGTCGTCTATCTGCGTTCTATGCGCCCGTAGGGCCGCGACCTTCAGGTCGAAGACCTCTGTGATGTCGACGGCTTGATCGGCCTTCGGCGAGGCCATCAACCAGACCTCCGGCACCTCGAAAGGCTCGAGGCCCTCGGCGAGAAGCTCTGGGTGGGCATAAGGATTGCGGGCGTCGGGGTAGACGGCGCGAAGCGTCGCCTCACCGACGGCGAGATGATCGGGATGGCTCGCCCGGATCCTCTCGTAGTTGCGTTCCGGCGACTGCGTGATCACTCGATCCGGCCGGACCTGGCGGATCACCCTCGATATGTCGCGGCGCATGCCCAACCCCGGCTCGAGCCGCCCGTCGGGGTGCCCGAGGAACACGACGTCGTGCACCCCCACCGTCTCCCCCGCCTCCCGCTGCTCTGTCTCACGGGTCTTCGCAAGGGTGCTCAAGTCGACGTTCGGGTCGGAGGATCCCGCCGACCCGTCGGAGACGACGCAGTAGACGACCGAGCAGCCCTGCGAGGTCAAGGTGGCGACTGTTCCGGCGGCTCCGAAGTCGACGTCGTCCGGATGGGCGACGACGACGAGGACTCGCTCGGGCAGGGTTGGATCGCTCATCCAGGTGACGGTACCGGCCCCCGCAGCCGATCGCGGCATACTCGGAGCGATGCCCACGACGGTGAGGTGCACCTCGACGATCGCGGCCCCCGCGTCGAGGGTCTTCGCCCTCGTGTCCGACTACAGGAGCGCGACCGCCGTCATCGAGGGTCTCGAGGAGATGACGCCCGACGGTCCGAAGAGCGCCGGAGAGGGGGCGAGCTTCGACGCCGTGATACAGCTCGGCCCGCGACGGGTGCGTGCCCGAGTCCGCATCGCCAAGCTGGCCCACGACGCCTCGATCACCTGGGCTTCGTCGGGTGGGGATGATCGCTCCCTCACCTTCGATCTCCACTCCAAGGGCCCCGACTCGACGGAGGTGACCCTGACGGTCTCCTACAACGGACCGGGAGGCTTGAGCGGGCTCGTCCTCGCTCCCGTCGTCGAGCAGAACGTGCGGTCGAGGGCGCGCCGGAGCCTCGAGAGGCTCTCTCAGCTGAGCCTGGAGAGCTCACGGGCATGACAGCCGGCGAAGGCGGCGCCTTGGCCAATTCGCACCGTGACCGCCCGAGGCACCGGCCGTACCAGCTAGGACCCCTGAGTTCGTAAACCGATCGTGCACCTGGCACAGTGGGAGCCTCGCTGGCCGGGCGTCGGGCAAGAGCGAACGGCGAGCCGTCGTCCCGGCGAGGAGTTGTGCCGGCGAGCGAGATGGTATGAGCAAGAGAAAGTGCGGTGGGCGGTATGAGGTTGTCTGGACGCGGTGGAGACGGAACGACGCGGGGAACGCTCGGGCGACGGTGGGCAGGGGCGGTGATCGCGACGGCGGCGCTGGCACTGGCCAGCTTCGCCATGGGTGGCTCAGCCGGGGCCTCGCCCAGGCTCTCAGTGGTGCACGAACGGCTGCACGGGGTGGCGACGGACGTCAGTCACCTAAGCGTCGGCGGGCAAGAGAACGAGCCGGCCAAACGGCTGGCTCGCCTCGAGGGGAGCCGCATGCGTCTTGGCGGCGAGACGCTCAAGGCCGTGGAGTCGACTAACTGGTCAGGCATGGCGGGCACGGGCACGGGAATCGAGGGCGCGGAGGGCAGCTGGCGCGTGCCCTCGATCCAGGCGTCCTCCTCTGCTCTCTACTCCGCCTCCTGGGTGGGCGTCGACGGC
>JASHRK010000363.1 GCA_030037405.1 Acidimicrobiales bacterium
GCAATGTTCGCCACCATTGTTGCGTGGAGCGGGCTCGCCGTTGTAACCGGGGTGTTCCTGCGCCCGCACTACGAGGCGCCACTGGTCACCAACAGGATCAATCTGCCGAACGGTGCCTGGGTGATGAGCCAACGTTGGACCCGAGGCGGTAGGCCGGTCAGCGTCTCCACCGTCAACCGGGTTCTGCAAAAGATCGGGGCAGGGATCACCGGGCAGAACAACCAAGTGGGACAGCTACCCAACTCCTCGGGGTTCGCGCCTCCCAGCAAAGTGAACCTTGCGCAGTACCTCGTCCATCATGGCTTTGCCCTCTCGACGATCTACCAGCCGGCGAGCAGGTTCTGGCCATTCCAATGGATCGAGGCCGGATGGCTACTTGCGCTCTCCCTGGTCCTCATGGCCGCTGCCGTCTGGCTGGTCCACCGCCGGGCGATCTGACGCCCGGCAGGCTCTCGATCTCTCTCAACGCCAAGGACGCTGTGACGTAGGCAGGGCGATCGGATCCAGCCGTAAGAAGGACCGACCGCGGTCGTCTGACCTGGTCGACCTTTCGACTCGAACCCAGTGGGACTACCGATCGCCTGTGCCCCAGCGGGTCACGGTGTTCGGTGGGGGCAGTTGCACGGTCAGACTGTCTACCTGGGCGAATGGTTTCGCCTTATGGCACCTCAAGACCACCTCCGTCCCCACCAAGGTGTCATAAGGCGAAAACCGAGTGACTGCTCGACGCGAAGGGACCATCGCAGTCGCGTCGAGCGCTGTCTCCTGATTGTTGGTGGCGTCGCGAGCCACCCGTGGGCTCAGCGTCACCGAATCTGGACCGACGACCCGACGCTGGTCACCAGCGACTCTGTCGCGTCGTACCTCCTCGTCGGTTCCTTCGTGCAGCGGCGTGGCTCTTCATTTCCGTGGGGGTGGGTTCGGGTCAGGGGACAAGGACGATGCGGTCTGAGCTGTGGGTGTCATCGGTCCAGGCTGGTTCGACCTCGGCGAGCGACACCGCCCTCGCGCGCACATCGAAGGCGCCTTCGGTGACCGCGGCCGCAATCTTCGGGATCTCTTTGACGAAGTCACGCCCAGGGACTGAGCCAACGCCACTTCCGACGATCTGCAGCCGGGCCGAGCGCAGTGCGGCGGAAGGGATGGGGGCGTCGGGTCCGGCGACCGAGCCGATCTGGATCCAGGTCAGAGGGCGGCTGCGGTCGCGACGGGCGGTGAGTATGTCGACCATCGTCCGGACAGCGGGTTCGCCCCACACGTAGTCGAGGATGACATCGACGTCGGCGGCGGCGGCCAGCTGCTCGAAGGTGCAGACTTCGTCGGCGCCGAGAGCGCGGAGAGCGCCGAGGCGGGCTTGGTCACGTCCAGCGGCGATGACGTGGGCGGCGCCGAAGCGCTTTGCTACCTGGATGGCCATCCGTCCTGCGTTGCCGGTGGCGCCGAGTATGAGCACTCGTTGTTGGCGACCAAAGTCGATGCGCAGGCGCAGCGCCGCCCACGAGGACATCGCGGGGTTCATCGCTGCGGCGATGAGGACCGGATCGGTGTCGTCAGGAAGCACGACGCTGCGCTCCAGCTCGATCACAGTGCGCTCAGCCATGGTGCCAAGTCTGGTGTCGTCCATGACGGTGTAGAGGATGCGGCCGTTTGGGTCGCGTACCACGGCGTCGACGCCTGGGACGAGCGGGAGCACGCCGGTGCTCGTGTAGTGGGATCCGTTTGCCTGCGAACGAACACGAGGATGAAGCCCGGCGGCAAGTACCTCGACGACGACTTCGTCCTCTTTGTGTGCCTCCGGGTCCGGGAAGTCGAGATAGTGAGGCGGGCAGTCAAAGGAACTTACGACGGCGGCTTTCATGGTGGATCTCCGAAATGTGCGCATCAGGCGCCTGATGAGGGACGGCTCGGACGACACC
Organism: Acidimicrobiales bacterium; assembly: GCA_030037405.1. Lineage (GTDB taxonomy): Bacteria > Actinomycetota > Acidimicrobiia > Acidimicrobiales > Bog-793 > JOPF099. The sequence continues at coordinate 1,917 of JASHRK010000363.1, forward strand.
CGAATGTTTCCTAGTTAGTTGGTACTACATCCTAAACTAGTAGCTAGTACCAACTATGTCAACTAGGATCCTTACTATGACAGCCCCAGAACTCACGTCATCAGTAACGACGGCCGACGACCAAGCGCTGATCGACGCCCTGGCCCGGACCGCGTTCGTCGTCATGGCCACGCTCAACCGGATAGGCGCGGAGCACGACCTCTCCCTGACTCAGCTCCGAGTGCTTGCAATCCTCCGGGACCGGCGGGGCAAGATAAGTGAGCTAGCCGCCTTCCTGGGGCTCGACAAGTCGACGATCTCCGGACTGGTCGACCGCGCCGAGAGACGTGGCCTGCTCAAACGGGCACCCAACCCCGCAGACGGCCGCGCCGTCGACGTCTTTCTCAGCGCAGAGGGGATCCGGCTCGCCGAGGTCGGGGGCACCCAGATCGCCCGGGCGCTCGCGCCCATGATCGGACAGCTCACAAAGAGGGATGGGCGCCGGCTGACGGAGCTCCTCGAAGCGATCCTCGAGGGAGATGCCAATCCGGATCCCTCCTACGCGACCACAATCGGCTAACGGTTGCCTGCGCCTTCGCGAACCACCGTGTTCGCAGGCGGTAGTCGGACCGACGTCCCGTCGACCTGGACAAGTGGTTTCGCCTTCTGACACCTCAAGACCATCTCCGTCCCCACGCAGTGTGCCGTCCCCAGACCTCTGTCCCCACCTCCGTCCCCCCAAAAGTGACATCATGCGAAACCGAGTCGCGCCACACCGTGTAGTCAGCGCGAGGGTCGCTTTCATCCAGAGTGAGTCGGACTCGACTGCGGTGGGCGACGAACTGGGATGACCAGTCCTGATTCGTAGGCCAGGATGGCTATCTGGATCCGGTCTCGTAGATCGAGCTTCATGAGGATCCTGGCCACATGGGTCTTCACCGTCCCTGTTCCGATGAAGAGCGCCTGAGCGATTTCGACGTGATCGGGGTCGAATGTGATCGTGACCCGAAGCGTCCCACCGCGGGCGTCCGGGGGCGGACTCAACCCACGCTGGTCGAGAGAGATCGTGGCGACGCCCGGAGTGCGATCGCCCACCTTGAACACACCGGCCAAACGGCCCTGGCCGGATGCGGCGGATGCTGCAGGTCCTGGGCGAGCCTGATGACGATCCAAGCAGTAGTTCTCGCCTACGAGACCGGTGTGGTCAACCCCAGCCAGCCGTTGCCGTAACGGCCGCCCGGTCGTCAGACAGTCGGCCGTCAACACCCCGTGTCAGGGCTGTATCTCGCGAGCCGTCCTCGGGCACTGAGTCGATCACCCACTCTCGTAGGTAGACCGGGGCCTGAGACTCACTGCCCGGTACTTCCTCGCTCTCGCGTGGCGACGCGACGCCGCCCACGCCGCTTCCAACGTGATCACGAGTGTCTGGACGAATCCCCCGCCTGGAACACGCCGGAACCGTGAGGCTTAGGCGCGGGTAGAGACGTCGCGTCGATGGCGAATGGTCAACGACCGGCATTCCGTTCCCGCTAGGTGTTCGCTGCCGTTGCGCTGATGGGCCGACGCCTCCGCTGTGGTCTGTATCGCGTATTGTGATACACTCTGAACATGACGCGGGCGGTGTCTGTTCGGTTGGACGACGAAGTCCAGCGGGCACTCCGAACACTAGAGGCGTCCGGGATGAGCCGGTCGGAGGCTATCCGCAAGTCCATCCTCGACGCTGCTTCGGCGCTCCGGCGGCACGACGTGCTCCAGACCGAGGTCGCAGCCCTCGAAGCCGACGAGGCGGATCGGCGCGAGATGCAAGAGGTGGCTTCGCTCATGGAGAGCCTTCGTGCAGAGGGGTGACGTCTACGAGCTACGTCCACCCCGGCGATCTGGCCATGAGCAACAGGGCCGACGCTTCGGCGTCGTGGTGCAGTCAGATGCGCTGCTTCCCCGCTCGGTCGTCCTGATCGCCCCGACGTCCCGTAGCGCTCGACCGGCCAGCTTCCGACCAGAGGTAGTGATCGAAGGCGAGACCACGAAGGTGTTGGTCGAACAGATCGGCGCTGTCGATGTCAACCGGCTCGGGGACCACGTCGGCCTGACGAGCCCGGAGGAGATGTGGGGGATCGATGAGAGCCTGATGACCGTCCTTGCGCTGCACTGAGCGCCGAACCACGTGTAATATTTCTCTATGACCATAGGGAAATATGTCTCGGACGAGTCGCCCTCACCGCTGATCTTCCGGCTCGATCCACGTTCAGGTGTGCCCACGTACCTCCAGCTCGTCCATCAGGTCGAGCACGCGATCCGACTCGGCTACCTCGTGGAAGGCGACCAGTTGCCCCGCCTGAAAGACGTCGTCGCGTCGCTCTCCATCAACCCGAATACCGTCCAGAAGGCCTACCGCCACCTTGAGATGGAGGGACTGATCGGGGGTCGGCCAGGCCAGGGCACCTTCGTCCAGGCCTCACCCGAGACGGTGGGTCTCGCCGAGCTCAATGCTCTGCGAAAGAGCCTTGTCGTCGGTTGGCTGCGCGACGCCGCCGCGGCCGGCCTCGACGAGGAGGGCATTTCTGCGTTGTTCCACTCGGCGCTGCGGGATTTTCGTGAGGGCGAGGTCAGAGGGGCGCGCAGCGGCCGGACGCGGCGCTCGGGCTTGGCGGATCGGTCGGGTGCGGCGGATCGGTCGGGTGGCGTCGCATGAGCATGCTCGAGGCGGTCGGCCTCGGCGTCCGCTATGGCCAGACGTGGGCCGTGCGCGACTGCACGCTCGCGGTTCCCGTAGGGCACATCGTGGCACTCGTTGGCTCCAATGGGGCCGGGAAGACGACGTTGCTGCATTGCGCGATGGGACTCACGTATCCCACCTGTGGCACCGTGAGCGTGCTCGGCGGGCTGCCGGCAGGTTCCCTCGACGCACTCGAGCGCGTCGCCTTCGTCGCCCAAGACGCCCCCCTCTATCGCCAGCTGTCGGTGAAGGAGATGGTCGAGGTAGGCCATGTCCATGCCTGCCGCGACACCCGACGAGGTCCACCGGTCGCGATCTTCGACCCAACGGGCCTGGGCCTCCCAGATGACGTTCGGACCCTGCTGAACTGCCCAGACAAGTGCTCGTGTGTTGGAGGTCGCCCTGTAACCGGGCGGTGCCAGCTCCCTCACGTGCTGTTTCGCAGCACGGAAGGCTCGTCCGTAGCACCCAGGGCGGCTAGCGGCTCCGTTTGAGAGCGCCGTCGGCGAGCGCGTCCGCAGCCTCGCCAAGACGCAACCC
>JASHRK010000364.1 GCA_030037405.1 Acidimicrobiales bacterium
CTCGTCGCCGTGGGCGGCGAGGACACCCTCGGCGTCGCCAACAGGCTCGGCGAACGCGGCGTCCCGGTCGTCGGCATCCCGAAGACGATCGACAACGACCTCTCGGCGACCGACGTCACCATCGGCTTCGACACGGCCGTGCAGATAGCCGCCGAGGCGATCGACCGGCTGCACACGACGGCAGAGTCTCACGATCGCGTCATCGTCTGCGAGGTGATGGGCCGTCACGTCGGATGGATCGCCACCTACGCCGGCATCGCCGGCGGGGCGACGGCGATCCTCGTCCCCGAGGAGCCCTTCTCAATCGACGCCGTCTGCGAGTACCTGCGCCATCGCCACAGCTCCGGTCGCTACGCCTCGATCGTGGTGGCCGCCGAAGGGGCAAAGCCCGTCGAGGGGACGCTCGCCGTCGTCAAGCCGGAACTCGACCAGTTCGGGCACGAGCGCCTTGGCGGCATCGGCACGGTCGTCGCAGAGGAGGTCGAGCGGCGCACCGGTTATGAGTCGCGGGTCTCGATCCTCGGGCACATCCAGCGCGGTGGAACGCCGAGCGCGTTCGACCGGGTGCTCGCCACGAGGGTCGGCACCGCCGCCGTCGACACCGTCCACGACGGCTGCTGGCGCCAGATGGTGGCCCTCCACGGCGCTCACGTCGAGCGTGTGCCCATCGCGGACGCCGTCGGCAAGCTGAAGACGCTCGACCCGGGGCTGTTCCGCTCGGTCGCCGAGGTGTTCTTCGGCTGACACCGTCCGGCGATCAGGAGGTCCCGTCCGGCGATCAGGAGGTCCCTTCCGCCGTCAGGAGGTCCCTTCCGCCGTCAGGACGGCCCGGTCCGGCGGCGCTTTGGCAAGGCGTGCGTTCCACTTCTCCTCGATGTGCCCGTAGCGCCATATGACCATCGCCGCGATCCAGGTCACGACGAACATCCCGACGATGACGACGCCGGCCGTGTTGATGTTGAAGCTGTACACGAAGCCCCAGAAGCCGTGAGTGCGCGAGAGGCCGTGGATCTCCATCGGGAAGATGCCGAGAGTCTCGATACCTCCGATGAAGAAGCAGATCGCCACGGACAGGCCCGTGATGGCCAGGTTGCAGTACACCTTGCGCACAGGGTTGAAGAACGCCCAGCCGTAGGCCATGTTCATGAAGATGCCGTCGGTGGTGTCCATGAGGCTCATACCTGCGGTGAAGAGGATCGGCAGGCAGATGATGGCGTACCAGGGGATGTGGCGGGAGGCGTAGAGCGCCGTCGTCGCCAGCAGGGCGACCTCGGTTGCGGTGTCGAAACCCATGCCGAACACGACGCCCACGGGGTACATCTGCCACTCCTTCGTGATGGAGCGGAGCCACCTCCCGAAGAAGCGATAGAAAAAGCCGCGGTTCTGCAGTTGGCGCTCGAGCTCCTCCTCGTCGTACGCGCCTCTCCTCATGGAGCGAAAGACCTTCCCTCTCCCGGCCAGCACGATCAGGTTGAGAAGCCCGATCAGGAAGAGAAACGCCGCCGAGACGATCGTGCCGAAGATCCCCCCGAAGGTCTCGAGGCCGGAGTGGTTGTTGGACACCGCACCGAAGACGGCCTTCTCGGCGATGATGATGCCCACGCCGATGGCTACGACGATGGTGGAGTGCCCCAGCGAGAAGAAGTACCCGAAGGCAAGGGGTCTCGGCTTGCCCGTCCCATGGCGCTCGTTCATCACCTTGCGGGTCGTGTTGTCGATGGCAGAGATGTGATCGGCGTCGAAGGCGTGGCGCAGCCCGAGAGTGTAGGCGAGCACGCTGACCCCGATCCCGAGGCCCCTGTAGTGCGCCGGGACCACGAAGGCGATGAACACGAAGAATCCGAGGGCGTGCAGGCCGAGGATCGAGGCGTACATGGCGATCGCCCGCCTCTTCTCGACGGGGCTGAGCGCCGAGAACGACACCCTGAGCATCTGTCTCGCCCGCATCGGCCGTGGTGAACCAGGGGTGGTGGTCGCCATCTCCGCTCCTCCCTTCGCGCGCCGGCGAGCAGCCTTGCATAAATGCGAGCTGGCCGCAACTACTTGCTGAACGCATCAGGGCCGAGTAGGCTACGGCGGGCCGATGACCGAACTCAGGGACCAGATCCGCTCGTACTGGGACATCGACTCAGCCACCTACGACCGTTCCCGTAGCCACAAGCCGCAAAGCGCCGTCGAGCTCGCCGCCTGGGGGGCGACGCTCTCCCGCCTCTTGCCCGAGCGGCCGGCGCGGGTGCTCGACGTCGGCGCAGGGACCGGGTTTCTCAGCGTCCTCTTGGCCCGCCTCGGTTACGAGGTCACCGCTCTCGACCTGTCTCCCGGGATGCTCGAGCACCTGAAGGAGAACGCCGCTCGGGCCGGCGTCCAAGTGGCCATCTGCGAGGGGGACGCGGGCGAGCCTCCCGCTGGCGAGTTCGACGCCGTCGTAGAGCGCCACCTCGTCTGGACCCTCCCCGACCCGGCAACCGCCATCGAAGCCTGGCGGCAGGCAGCCCCGCGCGGCCGCCTTGTCCTCTGCGAGGGGCTCTGGGGCGCCAAGGGAGGGACGGCCGAGCAGCTCCGCCAGCGGTGCCAGTCGGGCTTGAGGCGCCTGCGCAGGGAGCCCTTCGATCACCACGCAGAGTACGACCCCGCCGTCAGCACCCAGCTCCCGCTGTGCGGTGGGACCTCGCCGGAGGCCCTCCTCGCTCTCGTCGAGTCCTCCTCGTGGGGCGCGGCCCGTCTCGAGCGACTGAGAGACGTCGAGTGGGCGACGCGCCTCGCGCTTCCCTCGGCGATCGACCGGCTCGTGGGCGTGCCACCGCGATTTGCCGTCGTCGCCGGCTAGCGGTAGCCGCGCCGTCAGCGAGGGCCGATGGCGCCCCGGAGCAGCTCCAGGAACTGCAAGAAACGAGAGTGCAGCTCCTCGGACGTCGGCGTGTTGGCTCCGAAGAGGCCCGGGTCGAGCTCCTCGGCCACGAGGGCGTCCTGGCAGCGATCCATGAACCACTCGAGGAGCGCTGCGATCAACTTCGAGTCGACGTCACGGCGGACCTCGCCCCTCTCGATGCCGAATGCCACGAAGGCCTTCACGCCGTAGGGGTCCTCCCGGAGGAGGAACTGGGTTATCTCCCGCCTGAGCTGGAGGTCGGAGCAGTAATTGCCGAGCAGAGCCACCCGGTAGGGCGCCCAGGACTCCCGTACGAGAGCGGGCGTGTGCTCGAGCCAGTACAGCACCGTGGCGAAGAAACCGGCGTCGAGCACCTGCTCGGGCGCGTCGAGCCAGGCGTCGAAGGAGCGTACGGCGGCTTCGTAGGCGGCGAGGAACAAGCCGGCCTTGCTGTCGAAGTAGCCGAAGACGGCTCCCTTCGAGACGCCGGACCGCGCCGCGATCGTCTCGACGCGAGCTCCCTCGTAGCCCTCGGTGGCGAAGTGGTCCATGGCCACCTGGATGATGCGCTCCCGTTTCGCCGCCTGGCGCTCGACGGCACGGCGCCCCACCCGTTCCACCGGGCGACCCACGCGCTCCGCCGGGCGCCCCACGCGCTCTGCCGGGACAGCTTCGTTCACCTGAGCTCTCTCGCGATCACGAGGCGCATGATGTCGGAGGTCCCCTCCTCGATCTCCTCCAGCTTGGCATCCCGCATCCACTGCTCGACGGGGAATTCTCGCGAGTAGCCCCAACCCCCGAGGGTCTGGACTGCCGCCCAGGTGCAGTACATCGCCGTCTCGGAGGCGGCGAGCTTCGCCATGGCCGCCTGCGATCTAGCCGGTAGCCCGGCGTCGAGACGCTTGGCGGCCCGCCACACGAGAAGGCGCGCCGACTCGAGCCGGAGAGCCATGTCTGCGAGCCGGAAGCCTACGGCCTGGTGCTCGATGATCGGCACCCCGAAGCTGCGCCGCTCCAGGGCATACTCCCGGGCGAAGTCGAGAGCCGCTCGAGCTATCCCGACGGCGGCGGCGCCGAGGATGACCCGCGAGATGTCGAAGGTCCGCATCAGGCCGACGAAGCCCTGGCCCTCCTCGCCGAGGCGCTGCGTCTCCGGCACGAAGACGTCGGAGAGGAAGATCTCCCGGCAGACGATCGCCCGTTGCCCCATCTTGCGCATCGGCTGGCCGAACGAGAGCCCCTCGGTCTCCCTCCGGAGGAGGAAGGCGCTCACACCCCTCGCCCTCGCCTCCGGGTCGGTCTTGGCGAACACCACGTACAGCTCAGCCGCTCCTGCGTTCGATATCCACGACTTCGTGCCGTTCAGGCGGTAGCCGCCCGCCTCCCTCACCGCCGTGGTCTTGATCGCCGCCGCGTCCGATCCCGTGTCCGGCTCGGTGTTGGCGAGCGAGGTGAGAGGAGGGCTCGCCCCGCAGAGGGGAGGCAACCATTCGGCATGCTGCTCGGAGCTTCCGAGCTCGAGGACGGGATCTGCGAAGAAACCCGCCGAGCAGAGGAGGTTCCCGATGCCGAGGTCTCCGTAGCAGAGCTCCTCCTGCACGAGGCACTGGGAGAAGACGTCTGTGAAGCCGCCGCCGCCGTACTCCGCCGGGAGCATGAAGCTCGTGATGCCAGCCTTCGAAGCGGACTCCCAGAGGTCCCAGCAGATCTCGGTGTCGGCCTCGTCGACGGCGCGCGCCCGCGGCCTTATCTCCGAGGCGGCGAAGGCCTGGCAGAGCTCGACGATGGCGCGCTGTTCCTCGGACAGTGGGCACAGCTCTGTTGGCAGGACGGACACTTTGGCTCCCTCTCTCGCTCTCTAGTCTTCCGGGGCCTGGTTCCGCTCTATGTTGCCGCCTCCGGCTTCGTCCTGCCGCCTCCGGCTTCGTGCTGCCGCCTCCGGACATCGTCCTGCCGCCTCCGGGCATCGTCCTGCCGCATCCGTCACAGGTCCCACCACAGCGTCGCCAGCCTGCGAGGCTGCATCGCCGGCGGCGTCGCCAGGTAGGCCGCGATCTCTGCGTCGTGCTCAGGCCCGACGCAGAGGTGCTTGCGGGCGAACGCCACTTGCTCGGCCCGGTCGGTCTGCTCCCACCAAGAAGACCGCTCGCTCGTGGCGACCTGCACGCCGTAACCCAGCTCGGCCGCCACGGCGGCGGCGTCGCGGGCGCTCGGGACGCTCGGGCGCTCGACACCGTGGATGGAAAGCCAGAGAGGCGACAGGTTGCTCAAACGGTGGAGCTCGGTGAGCTCGACGACGACCCGGGCGCGGGCGTGACCGGAGAGAGCACGGAAGAACGGGCCGAGGTCAGGGACGTTGTACGCCACGTGGTGGCAGACGACGACGTCCGCCGTGGGAGCAGAAGCGGCGACGTCCGGCCAGCGCCCGGCGATCAGCTGGTAGGGCGTCCCGCGAGACGAGGCGGCCTCTGCGAACGAGGCGAGCATGGCCTCGCTCTCGTCGACGGCGACAAGAAACGACGCCGGTGGTACCAAGGGGAGGCTGGCCGCGCCGCCCCCGGCACCGACGTCGAGCACAGTCCCCCCGCCCGGGAGAGCCTCGAGAGCCCGCTCTCTCGACGGGCTCGGTCGGGGGTTCTCGAGGGCTGCCCGAGCCGCCCTCGAGAAGAGCTCGAGAGAGAAGCCGAAAGGAGACTCGGGAGCCGCCAGCAGGATCCCGTCCGGGATCTTCCAAGAGTCGAGGCCTCGCCTCCAACAGAGCGCGGCGGCGCCGGCGGCGCCGGTGGCGCCCCCCGTCGCAGCTCCGCGGTCCGGGCTCTCCGCCGTGGGTCGCGACCCTTCGTCCTCGGGCATGCCCAACAGGATCCCTCCGGCAAGAGCGAGCCGCCAACCCGGCCTGGCTCGCCTGGCGAGGCGGAGCGCCAGTCTTGGCGCCTACGGCGCCGGCGATCCGTGGTTCCCGTGGTTCCTTCGGTGACCGGGGCCGTCGCCGTTTGGCACTACGAGAAGGAGCATGTCTCCTGGCGCCACTTCGGGGTCCTCCCCTACTCCGAGAGAGACCTTGCCTTCGTGGACGACACCGAG
>JASHRK010000365.1 GCA_030037405.1 Acidimicrobiales bacterium
AGTTGGGTGAGGGTCATCGCACAATCATAGGTGATTACCTAAGAAACCATACGAAACATGTCATAGACAACGATGTGTCAGAGCGCGATCGTAAAGCGTGACCATCGACCAGATCGAGACGACGCCGGGTCGCGGCCGCTGGAGCGCCGGCGTCCTCTCCTATGCCGACATGGGCTACTACCGCCCTGACTACGAGCCGAGCGACACCGACGTCCTCGCCCTCTTCCGCATCACCCCCCAGCCCGGCGTCGAGGCGACGGAGGCGGGAGCGGCGGTGGCAGGGGAGTCGTCGACCGCCACCTGGACGGTCGTGTGGACCGACCGGCTCACGGACCACTCCCGCTACCAGGGCAAGTGCTACCGGGTCGACCCCGTGCCGGGCTCCCCCGACCAGTACATGGCCTACATCGCCTACGACCTCGACTTGTTCGAGGAAGGTTCCATCGCCAACCTCACGTCCTCGATCATCGGGAACGTCTTCGGCTTCAAGGCCCTGAAGGCCCTCCGGCTCGAGGACATGCGCATCCCCGTCGCCTACGTGAAGACCTTCCAGGGCCCTCCCCACGGGATCGTCGCCGAACGGGAGATGCTCAACAAGTACGGCCGCCCCCTCATCGGCTGCACCGTCAAGCCGAAGCTCGGCCTCTCCGCCCGCAACTACGGCCGGGTCGTCTACGAGGGGTTGCGCGGTGGGCTCGACTTCACCAAGGACGACGAGAACATCAACTCACAGCCGTTCATGCGGTGGCGGGAGCGTTTCTTGGCCTGTGCCGAGGCCATCGCCCGCGCCGAGGAGGAGACGGGCGAGATCAAGGGCCACTACATGAACGTGACGGCCGCCTCCGTCGAGGAGATGTACGAGCGGGCGGAGTTCGCGAAGGAGATCGGCTCGAACATCATCATGATCGACCTCACGATCGGGTTCACCGCCATGACGTCGATCTCGCGTTGGGCACGGCGGCACGGGATGCTCCTCCATCTCCACCGCGCCGGCCACTCCACCTACACGCGCCAGAAGAACCACGGCGTCTCGTTCCGCGTCCTCGCCAAGTGGTGCCGGCTCCTCGGCGTGGACCATATGCACGCCGGCACGGTCGTGGGCAAGCTCGAGGGGGACCCGAACAACGTCCGGGGGTACTACGACGTCCTCCGGGAGGACGAGATACCGACCAACCCCTTGCACGGCATCTACTTCGACCAGTCCTTCGCCTCGTTGCCGGGCGTCATGCCGGTCGCCTCCGGGGGCATCCACGCCGGGCAGACCCACCAGCTCCTCCACTACCTCGGGGAGGACGCCATCTTCCAATTCGGCGGGGGGACCATCGGCCACCCGATGGGGATCGCGGCCGGCGCCGAGGCGAACCGCGTCGCCGTCGAAGCGGTCATCAAGGCAAGAAACGAAGGCGTCGACGTCATGACCCATGGCGACCAGGTACTTCGTCAAGCTGCCGCCCACAACCCGGCGCTGCAGGCGGCCATCGACACCTGGGGCGACGTGACCTTCGACTACGAGTCGACCGACACCCCAGACGTCGTCGCCACGCCGTCGTGACCGAGAGGAGCGACATCATGTTCACCCAGGGAACCTTCGGGCACCTCCCCGACCTGACCGAGGAAGAGATCGAGGCGCAGCTCCGCTACGGGCTCGGCAACGGTTGGGCCGTGTCGGTCGAGCACACCGACGACCCGAGCCCGCGCAACCTCTTCTGGGAGATGTGGGCCCTTCCCATGTTCGACCTCGTGGACCCGGCCGGGGCGATGTCCGAGATAAGGGCCTGCCGGGAGGCGTTCCCGGACGAGTACGTGAAGGTCAACTGTTTCGACTCGAAGAAGGGCAAGGAGACGCTGGCGCTGAGCTTCCTCGTGCAGCGCCCGGATCGCGAGCCGGGGTTCCGGCTCGAGCGCCAGCAGGCGCCGGGGCGGACGAACCGCTACCAGCTGCACTCGTACGCGACGGATCGGCCCCAAGGTGAGCGATACCGGTAACGGCGAGACCGCCGACGGGAGCACCGCGAGCACGGCCAAGGGGGAGACCGCCGGCGGTGCGAGAGGCGCCGGGGAGACCGTCGACCTGAGGGCGCTCCGGGCCGAGCTCGGCGTCGATCGCGTCCTCGAGGAGCTCGACGAGAGCCTCGTCGGCCTCCTTCCCGTCAAGTCAAGGGTACGCGACATCGCCTCGCTCCTCCTCGTGGATCGGATGCGTCGCAGCGTCGGCCTCGTCACGGCGCGGCCGAACCTGCACATGTGCTTTGCCGGCCCGCCGGGGACGGGCAAGACGACGGTTGCCTCCCGCATGGCGGAGATCCTCCACTCCCTCGGCTACCTGCCGACGAACCGCCTCGTCGTCGCCTCGAGAGAGGACCTCGTCGGCCAGTACGTCGGGCACACCGCGCCGAAGACGAAGGAGGTGCTGAAAAGGGCGATGGGCGGCGTGCTCTTCATAGACGAGGCCTACTCGCTCCACCGGCCCGAGAACGAGCGGGACTACGGCCCGGAGGCGATCGAGATCCTCCTTCAGGTGATGGAGGAGGAGCGCGAGCGTCTCGTCGTCGTCCTCGCCGGGTACGAGGACCGGATGGACGCCTTCTTCTCGCTCAACCCCGGGCTACGGTCCCGCATCGCCCACCATCTCGAGTTTCGCGACTTCTCCGTCGCCGAGCTCGTCGAGATAGGCGAGCGGATGCTCGCCGAGCAGGGTTACGAGCTCTCGCCCGAGGCCGGCCCCACCTTCCAGGAGTACATCGAGCGCCGCCGTGCCCAGCCGCACTTCGCCAACGCGAGGAGCGTCCGCAACGCCATCGAGCGCGCCCGGCTCCGCCAGGCGACGAGGCTCGTCGAGTCCGGCGGCACGTTCGGGCGCGAGGAGCTGCGTCTCATCGTTCCAGCCGACCTCCTTGCCAGCCGGGTCTTCGCCGGTCGAGGGCCCGAGTCCGGCCCGAGCTGCACCGAGACCGCCTGAGCTACTCCTCCTTCAGCCAGTGCTCCCTCCGGAACATCCGCCCCAGCCGGGCGGTGAGAGCCGGGCCAGCCTCTGCAAGGGCGTCGACGTGAAAGACCGGCGTCCCGTCCGGCGGCGGAAGGTTGGCGACCTCCTCGTCGCTCAGCGAGCACTGGACGACCGTTCGCGTGATCCTTGCGATCTGGTCGCGCTCGACGTGGCGGAGGCCGTGATGCATCGAGACGACGATCCCGTCGAAGAGGTCGAGGCTCGGGACCTGCAGCACGTGCTCCACCTTTCCGAAGACGCTCCCGCTCGAGCTCTCGACCGGGGTCCCGACGGCAAGCGCCATGTAGGAGATCTCGTCGGCCTCGGGTACATCCCCTGTGGACACGGGTGCTCCCCTCTCTCGAAGTCGCCCGCAGCGTACTTTCCCCCGGGGCGGCGCAGTCGGCGCCCTCGTCTTCGGTGCGCCGGTGCCCCCGTGCCGGGACAGCGGCCGGCCCGGCGCTAACTGGTAAGTTTCTTTCCAATGTCGTCGCCCGGCTCGCTCATGGCAAAGGAGATGGCCGAGCAGCCCTCTCGCCTCGCCGCCCTGATCGGCCGGCGCCGCGAGATCGTCGGCGAGGTCGCCGAGCTCATGCGCCCTCCCATCTCGGGGACCGTCGTAGTAGCTCGCGGCTCCTCGGACCACGCCGCCACCTCCGGCCGCTACCTCCTCGAGATGGCGACTCGGCGCCCGGTCGCGTCGGCCTCCCCGAGCCTGCACACTCTCTACCAGACGCCTGTCGACTACGAGGGATATGTCGTCATCGCCGCCAGCCAGTCCGGCCGCACGCCCGAGGTCGCGACCGTGCTCGAGCGGGCCGGCGGCGCCGGAGCGAGGACGATCGCCATCACGAACGACGCCTCGAGCCCGCTCGCCCGAGGCGCGGAGGTCGTCGTGGCTCTCGAGGCGGGGGCCGAGCGTGCCATCCCGGCGACGAAGACGGTCACCGCCGAGCTCGTGGCCTTCGCAATGATCGCCTCCGCAGCCGGGGACGGCGGGCCGACCGACGGGGAGTGGGAGGCCCTTCCTCACGAGGTCGCCGACCTGCTCGGCGACGAGGGCCCGGTCGAGGGGCTCGCTTCCCACCTCTCTGGCGCCGTTCGCCTCGTGACCGTGGCGAGAGGACCGCTCTCAGGCGCGTCGGCCGAGACGGCGCTCAAGCTGCAGGAGACGTCCTCCGTTCTGGCGACTGCCTTCTCGGCCGCCGACCTGCGCCACGGGCCGATCGTCCTCGCCTCGGGGGGTCTGAGCGTGCTCGCCTTCGCCCACCCCGGCCCGGCGATGGCCGATCTCATGGCCCTCGTGAGCGATCTTCGCTCTGGAGGGGCGGACGTGCACTTGCTCGGCCCGCTCGAGGGCTCCTCATGCGGGTGGTCGCGGGCGGCGCCCGAATGGCTCGCTCCTGTGCTCGCAGTCGTGCGCGGCCAGCAGCTCGCCTTCCACCTCGCCCGCAACCTCGGGCTCGACCCGGACCGGCCGCCCGGGCTGACGAAGGTGACCGTCACGTGAGCTCCCTCGCCCTGAGCGCCGCTCGCGTCCTCACGCCTACGGAGACGATCAGCCCGGGAACCGTCGTCGTCGACACCGACGGCGGGACGATCGAGGAGGTCTGCTCAGGGCGCCGGCGCGGTCTCGACCTCGGGGAGAGGACGCTCGCCCCGGGG
>JASHRK010000366.1 GCA_030037405.1 Acidimicrobiales bacterium
CTCCTTCCGGTCCTTCGAGGTGTTGAGGACGGTGGTGCCCTTCTCGAGCGTGCCCGAGTAGACGCGCAGATAGGTGAGCTTGCCGACGAAGGGGTCGCTCATGATCTTGAAGGCGAGGGCGGCGAACGGCTCGTCGTCCCGCGGCTCGCGAACGAGGGGCTCGCCCGTCTTCACGTCGGTTCCTCCCGTCGCCGGGATGTCGAGCGGGCTCGGAAGGAAGTCCACGACGGCATCGAGCATCGGCTGGACGGCCTTGTTCTTGAACGCCGACCCGCAGAGCACGGGGACAGCCGCTCCCGAGATCGTGACCCTGCGAAGCGCGCTGCGCAGGTCGTCGGCCGTGATCTCCTCCTCGGCCACGTACCTCTCCATCACGGTGTCGTCGAAGTTCGAGAGGACGTCGACGAGGTCGTGCTGGGCCGCCTCCGCCGCCTCGACGAGTCCGGCAGGTATCTCCTCCTCGGACCACTTGTCGCCCATACCCTCCTCCCAGATGAGGGCCTTCATCGAGCAGAGGTCGATCACGCCCCTGAACTCCCCCTCGGAGCCGATCGGCAGCTGCACGACGGCGGGAAGCGCCTCGAGACGGTCCTTTATCATCTGGACGGCCCGGTCGAAGTCGGCGCCCACTCTGTCCATCTTGTTGACGAAGCAGATCCGTGGCACCCCGTACTTGTTGGCCTGGCGCCAGACCGTCTCGGTCTGCGGTTCGACTCCGGCGACGGCGTCGAACACGGCGATGGCACCGTCGAGGACGCGAAGCGAGCGCTCCACCTCGACTGTGAAGTCGACGTGCCCGGGCGTGTCGATGACGTTGATCCAGTTGCCGTGCCACAGGCAGGTGGTGGCTGCGGAGGTGATGGTGATGCCCCGCTCTTGCTCCTGCACCATCCAGTCCATCGTGGCGGCGCCCTCGTGCACCTCGCCCATCTTGTAGTTGCGGCCGGTGTAGTAGAGGATCCGCTCGGTTGTCGTGGTCTTGCCCGCGTCGATGTGCGCCATGATGCCGATGTTTCTCGTCCTGGCTAGCGGGAACTCGCGAATTGGTATTGCCATGCGACTCTGTCTCTCGGTCTTGCTCCTGGTCGGCCGGCCGGGGTGCGCCGGCGTTGTGCGCGGTTGGGGCGCGGTTGGGGCGCCTTACCAGCGGTAGTGCGCGAACGCCTTGTTCGACTCCGCCATCTTGTGCATATCCTCCCGCCGCTTCACCGCATTGCCGAGCCCGTTCGAGGCGTCCAGGATCTCGCTCGCGAGCTTCTGGGCCATCGTTCGCTCCCGTCGCTGGCGCGCATAGGTCACGAGCCAGCGGATGGACAGGGTCGTCGCCCGGCGGGGACGCACCTCGACCGGCACCTGATAGGTGGCGCCGCCGACACGGCGGCTCTTCACCTCCAGCTCGGGACGGGCGTTGTCGAGGGCACGCTTTAGCGTCGCGATCGGCTCGGAGCCCGTCTTGTCGTGCACGATGTCGAGCGCTTCGTAGACGATTCGCTCGGCGAGCGAGCGCTTGCCACGAGAGAGGATCTTGTTCACGAGCTGGGTCACCATGGCGGAGTGGTACACGGGGTCGGCGACGAGCTCCCGGCGGGCCGGTGGTCCGTTGCGAGGCACCTCAGGCCTCCCTCTTCGCCCCGTAGCGGCTACGGGCCTGGGCGCGGTCACGCACACCAGAGGTGTCGAGCGTCCCCCGCACGATCTTGTAGCGCACACCGGGCAGGTCCTTCACCCGGCCTCCCCGGACGAGGACGATCGAGTGCTCCTGGAGGTTGTGCCCAACCCCCGGGATGTACGCCGTCACCTCTACTCCGCTCGTGAGACGAACGCGGGCCACCTTGCGGAGCGCCGAGTTCGGCTTCTTCGGCGTGTTCGTATAGACGCGCGTGCAGACGCCCCGGCGCTGGGGGGCGCCCTTCAGGGCCGGAGTCTTCGTCTTCGACCTCTTGGTCTCCCGTCCCTTACGGACGAGCTGGGCGATCGTGGGCACGCGCTACCTCTCGAGACGGATGGGGTTCAGCTACAGGCCGCGCGCAACGAGCGCGCCGGCTCGGCAAGAGGACTATACCAGGGCGGGTAGAAGGCTCCTGCAGGCCGGGAGCTCAACCAGCCTTCCGCCCGGGGATGGCCGCCTGCGTCGCGGTGCGGATCTGCACCTCTCCCATGGCGCCGACGACCTTGATGTGCAGCCTCGGGACCCCGGGCCGCGGGCGGACGGACGCCACGTCCACCTGGCGCTCGCCCATGACCACCGCGCCGGTGACCTCTACCTCCACGCCCTCTGGGACGATGACGCGCTGCTCGCCCATGAGGAGGTAGAGCTTGAGCTCCATCTCCGGCTCCTCGATGAGGGCGTGGCGCAGGTCGATCTCCGTCTCTGCCATGAGCGTGAGCACCTTCGAGCGAGCAGGCATGCGCCAGTGGCCCCGTCTCGTGGTGCTCCCCATGACGGAGACGATCCAGCGGCTCTGTTGCCGTCCGCCCTCCGGTTGCGTCGCAGCAGCAAGGGGGCTCGGGCTCGTCCCTGCTGCCGGGAGATCCGCCACGAGCGGTTCGAGGTCTGCCCGGTAGACGGCAGCGTAGGCCTGGCCGACTCGTGTCGAGAGCTCTTCGAGCGTGAGACGACCCTCACCACAGGCGACGGAAAGCTGCCGAGCCACGACCTCGCGCTCGGTGTCGGACGCCCGCACCGGTTGGACGGCGCCTCGAACAGGCTCGGCTGCCGTGCCATCCGGCGTCACGGTCAGGCCGAGTCCTCGTCGGCGGGGCCGTACTCGCCGTAGCTCTCGGCGTCGCCCGTCGAGTACGGGTCGTCACCAGCAGCGCCGTCACCCAAGGCGCCGTAGACCTGCTCCTCTGCCGGCTCCTCGTAGGGGGCGAACCCGGCGCCGTCGCCGAAGTTCGAGCGACCGACGTCCCGGAGCCACGCCGCAAGATCCTCCGGCGACCCCTCGAGACCCTCCGCCTCTCCCTCGAGGTCGGAGGACCAGAAGGACATCCGTCTCGCTTCCGGGGTCTCGACCTCGAAGGCGCGGTAGCGGTCCATGCCGGTGCCAGCCGGGATCAGCTTGCCGATGATGATGTTCTCCTTGAGCCCGAACAGCTGGTCGGAGCGACCCTCTATCGCCGCCTCCGTCAGCACCCGCGTCGTCTCCTGGAACGATGCCGCCGACAACCACGAGTCCGTCGCAAGGGAGGCCTTCGTGATCCCCATGAGCTCCGGGCGACCCTCGGCGGGACGGCTCCCCGCCTGCACGAGCTCCCGGTTGACCGCCGCGTAGCGCTGCGAGTCGACTCTCTCCCCAGGAAGAAACGGCGCGTCTCCCGGCTCAGCCACGAGCACACGGCGCAGCATCTGGCGCACGATGAGCTCGATGTGCTTGTCGTGGATCGATACGCCTTGGTCTCGGTAGACCTTCTGCACCTCCTCGACGAGATATTGCTGGGTCTCGCGGATGCCCTTGATCTCGAGGAGCTCCTTCGGGTCCTTCGGCCCCTCGACGAGGGCGTCGCCCGGGTGCACCTCCTGGCCGTCGGCGACCTCGAGGTGTGCCCGCGACGAGACGAGGGCAGCCTGCTCGGTGCCGTTGTCGGCCACGACCGTGACGCGCCGCCCCGTCTCGTCCTCTTCGACGCGCACGACGCCGGGCTCGCGTACGAGCACGGCGGCACCCTTGGGCGTGCGCGCCTCGAAGAGCTCGACGACGCGGGGCAGGCCGTGGGTGATGTCCTCCCCGACGACGCCTCCGGCGTGGAACGTACGCATGGTGAGCTGCGTGCCCGGTTCCCCGATCGACTGGG
Organism: Acidimicrobiales bacterium; assembly: GCA_030037405.1. GTDB lineage: Bacteria > Actinomycetota > Acidimicrobiia > Acidimicrobiales > Bog-793 > JOPF099. The sequence goes on from JASHRK010000366.1 coordinate 3,796, forward strand.
CGGCGATCACGCCGACGGCTTCGCCGAGCTCGATCAGGCGGCCAGTCGCGAGTGACTTCCCGTAGCAGGCGGCGCAGACTCCGTGCTCGCTCTCGCAGGTGAGGACGGAGCGGACACGGATCCTGTCGAGCTCGGGGTCTCCCATGAGGAGGTTCACCTCGGCGTCGCCGAGCATCGTGCCGGCCGCCAGCGCACGGCCGCCGGAGAGGTTGGCCGGCTCGAGGAGCACGCGGCCGTACGCGCGCGTCTCGAGGTAGGACCGCTTGCCGGCCTGGTCGGGAACGACGCCGTCGATCCAGATACCCCGGGTCGTCCCGCAGTCGTCGGTGCGGACGATCAGCTCTTGGGCGACGTCGACAAGCCGCCTCGTCAAGTAGCCCGAGTCGGCAGTGCGAAGGGCCGTGTCGGCCAGCCCCTTGCGGGCTCCGTGGGTCGAGATGAAGTACTCGAGCACCGAGAGGCCCTCTCGGAACGAGGACTTGATCGGGCGGGGGATCATCTCGCCCCGCGGGTTCGAGACGAGGCCCTTCATACCGGCGATCTGCCGGACCTGCTGGGCGTTGCCTCGGGCGCCGGAGTCGACCATCATGTCGAGCGGGTTGAAGGCGATCGTGGCGAGGGTCTTCTCCATCGCCCTTCCGACCTCTGAGTTGGCAGAGGTCCAGATCTCGATCTCCTTCTGGCGCCGCTCGTCGTCTGTGATGATGCCTCGCTTGAACTGCGTCTCGGCCTTCTCGGCCTCCTTCTCGTAGCGGTCGAGGATGTCCTGCTTGTCAGGGGGGGTCTTCACGTCGTCGATCGAGATGGTCAGTCCCGAACGGGTGGCGAAGCGAAAGCCCAGGTCCTTGATCCGGTCCAGGCTCTCGGCCACCTCTGCCTTCGCGTAGTTGGCGGAGATCTGCTCGACGATCGAGGCGATCGGGGTAGCGCGCCGCCCGACGACGTCGTTCACGTAGCCGAAGTCGGGGGGGAGGGCGGAGTTGAAGAAGACGCGGCCCGGAGTGGTCTCGATGAACTCCGGCTCCTCGGCACCGTCGTCGACCGCTCCGTCGGTCACCTCGTGCCGGCGGCCGCGCAGTGGGAAGGCCCAGCCGTTCTCGCTCTTTCGCAGCTGGATCTTGGCGTGAAGGTCTACCTCTCCCGCCTCGTAGGCCTGCTCGATCTCGTAGGGGTGGCGGAAGACGCGACCCTCCCCGAGACGGCCTTCTGCCGGCAGCGTCAGGTAGTAGGCGCCGAACACCATGTCATGGGTCGGAACCGTGATCGGCCGGCCGGTCGCCGGGGAGAGGATGTTGTTGGCCGAGAGCATCAGGATCCGCGCCTCTGCCTGCGCCTCTGCCGAGAGAGGCAGGTGCACCGCCATCTGGTCGCCGTCGAAGTCGGCGTTGAAGGCAGCGCACACGAGCGGGTGGATCTGTATCGCCTTGCCCTCGACGAGCACGGGCTCGAAGGCCTGGATGCCGAGACGGTGCAGGGTGGGGGCACGGTTCAAGAGCACCGGGTGCTCTTTGATCACCTCGTCGAGCACGTCCCAGACCTGGGTACGGCGGCGCTCGACCATGCGCTTGGCCGACTTGATGTTCTGGGCGACCTCTGTGTCGACGAGACGCTTCATGACGAACGGCTTGAAGAGCTCGAGCGCCATGAGCTTGGGGAGGCCGCACTGGTGCAGCTTCAGCTTCGGCCCGACGACGATGACGGAGCGGCCCGAGTAGTCGACGCGCTTTCCGAGCAGGTTCTGGCGGAACCGGCCCTGCTTGCCCTTCAGCATGTCCGAGAGGCTCTTCAGCGGACGGTTGCCCGGCCCCGTCACGGGGCGGCCGCGCCGCCCGTTGTCGAAGAGGGCGTCCACCGCCTCTTGGAGCATGCGTTTCTCGTTGTTGATGATGATCTCGGGTGCTCCGAGGTCGAGAAGCCTCTTCAGGCGATTGTTGCGGTTGATGACTCGCCGGTAGAGATCGTTCAGGTCCGAGGTGGCGAAGCGGCCGCCGTCGAGCTGCACCATCGGCCGCAGGTCGGGCGGGATGACGGGCACGGCCTCGAGGATCATCGCCCGCGGGTCGTTGACGCGCCGGCCCTCGTCGTCGCGGCGGTTGAAGGCTGACACGATCTTCAGTCGCTTGATCGCCTTCTGCTTGCGCTGGGCCGACAGGGGCCGGCGACCGTCGCTCGGATCGATCGCCTCGCGCAGCTTCGTCTCCTCCTCGTCCAGGTCGAGACGGTTGATGAGCGAGGAGATCGCCTCTGCCCCCATGCCCCCCTCGAAATAGCTCCCGTAGCGGCTCTTGAGCTCCCGCCACAAGAGCTCGTCCTCGATGATCTTGCGAGGATGGAGGTCCGACAGCTCGGCGAAGGCGCGCCGCGCCATCTCGATGTCGGAGTCCGCCCTCTCGCGCACCGAGGTGACCTCGCGCTCGACGGCTCGCTGGCGCGCCCTTATCTCGGAGTCCTTCGCCCCCTCGGACTCGAGCTGGCCGAGCTCGCGCTCGAGCTCCGCCAAGCGCCTCTCCGCCTCGAGGTCGCGCGCCCGCTCGATCTCCCCGATCTCGGTCTGCAGCTCCACCTCGAGGTTGGGCAGGTCGGAGTGACGCTGCTCCTCGTTCACGTGCGTCACGAGGTAGGCGGCAAAGTAGATGACCTTCTCGAGCTGCTTGGCCTTCAGCTCCTCGCGCGCTTCTGTGCCCATGAGGAGGTAGGCGAGCCACGAGCGTGTCCCTCTTAGGTACCAGATGTGGACGACCGGGGCGGCGAGCTCGATGTGGCCCATCCGTTCACGGCGGACCTTGGAGCGGGTGACCTCTACGCCGCAGCGCTCGCAGATGATGCCCCGGAAGCGGACGCGCTTGTACTTGCCGCAGTAGCACTCCCAGTCCTTCGTCGGGCCGAAGATCTTCTCGCAGAAAAGGCCGTCCTTCTCCGGCCGCAGGGTGCGGTAGTTGATCGTCTCGGGTTTGCGCACCTCGCCGTGGGACCAGGCATGGATGTCGTCGGCCGTGGCGAGGCCGATCCTCAGCTGGTGGAAGTCGTTTACGTCGAGCACCTCAGAAGCTCCTCTCCGCCGCCCGGCGGGCGTCTTCCTCGTCGGATCCCCGTTCTGGGCGGCTGATGTCTATCCCGAGCTCCTCGGCCGTCCGGTAGACGTCCTCGTCGAGCTCGCGCATCTCGATCTCCTCCCCCGACGTCGAGAGCACCTCGACGTCCAGGCAGAGCGACTGCATCTCCTTGATGAGCACCTTGAAGCTCTCCGGGATCCCCGGCTCGGGGATGTTCTCGCCCTTTACGATCGCCTCGTAGACCTTTACACGCCCGAGTACGTCGTCGGACTTGATGGTGAGCAGCTCCTGGAGGGCGTAGGCGGCCCCGTACGCCTCGAGGGCCCATACCTCCATCTCCCCGAAGCGCTGCCCACCGAACTGCGCCTTTCCGCCGAGCGGCTGCTGGGTGATCATCGAGTAGGGCCCGGTCGAGCGGGCGTGGATCTTGTCGTCCACGAGGTGGGCGAGCTTGAGCATGTAGACGTAGCCGACCATCACTGGGTTGTCGTAGGGCTCACCAGTACGGCCGTTGTAGAGCATCGCCTTGCCGTCCGGACCGATAAGGCGCTCGCCCGTCTCGCGGGACTCGGGGTGGAGAGTCTGGAAGAGCTCCTTTATCGTCGGCTTCTTGCCTGCCTGCTCCGCCTCGTCCCAATGGGCCCCGTCGAAGACCGGCGTCGAGATCCAGGTGGCGGGATCGGTGCGCGGGCGCGTCTTCGCCTCCGTCCCCCGCACCGTCTTCGCCGGGTCGTTCCCGAGACCCTCCCACCCCCAGCGGGCGGCGTGGCCGAGGTGGGCCTCCAGCACCTGACCGACGTTCATCCGGCTCGGGACGCCGAGCGGGTTCAAGATGATGTCGACGGGCGTGCCGTCGGCGAGGTGAGGCATGTCCTCGATGGGCAGGATGCGCGAGATGACCCCCTTGTTGCCGTGACGCCCGGCAAGCTTGTCGCCTTCGGAGATCTTGCGTTTCTGCGCGACGTAGACCCGGACGAGCTGGTTCACGCCGGGGGGCAGCTCGTGAGAGTCGTCGCGGGAGAAGACCCTGACGTCGATCACCTTGCCGTACTCGCCGTGAGGCACCTTGAGGCTCGTGTCCCTCACGTCGCGTGCCTTCTCACCAAAGATCGCCCTGAGCAGGCGCTCCTCAGGCGTCAGCTCCGTCTCGCCCTTCGGGGTGACCTTGCCGACGAGGATGTCGCCCGGCCCGACCTCCGCTCCGATGCGGATGATCCCCCGCTCGTCGAGATCGGCGAGGATGTCGTCGGAGAGATTGGGGATGTCGCGCGTGATCTCCTCGGCCCCGAGCTTGGTGTCCCGGGCGTCGACCTCGTGCTCCTCGATGTGGATCGACGTCAGCACGTCGTCGCGCACGAGGCGCTCCGACAAGATGATGGCGTCCTCGTAGTTGAAGCCCTCCCAGGGCATGAACGCCACGAGGAGGTTCTTCCCGAGCGCCAGCTCGCCGTTGTGGGTCGAGGGACCGTCCGCCAGCAGGTCATCCGCGTCTACATGGCTCCCCTCGACGACGAGCGCCTTCTGGTTGATGCAGGTGTTCTGGTTGGACCTGCGGAACTTCGCCAGGGGGTAGACCCTGCGGCCGAGCTCGTAGCCGTTCTTGTCCTTTGCCCCGGCCTTGTACTCGACGGTGACATGCTCGCCTCCGACCTCCGTCACCGTCCCGGGCCCCTCGGCGAGCACGAGCTCGCCGGCGTCGCGAGCCGCTCTCGCCTCGATGCCGGTGCCTATGTAGGGCGCCTCGGGAACGAGCAGGGGGACGGCCTGCTTCTGCATGTTCGCGCCCATGAGCGCCCTGTTGGCGTCGTCGTGCTCGACGAAGGGGATGAGCGCCGTCGAGACGGAGAGGATCTGCTTGGGGGAGACGTCCATGAGGTCGACCTCTACGGGCGGGACGAAGTCGACCTCGCTCGTCGTTCCATACGACGTGGAGGTCGCCCCCACCCGTACCCCGGCACCTTGCGGTCCGCGGCGGACGAGGACGCGGTCCTCGACGAAGCGGCGGGCGTCGTCGAGCTTCGCCGAGGCCTGGGCGATGACGTACTCCTCCTCCTCGTCGGCGGCCAGGTAGACGATCTCGTCGGTGACGCGACCGTCGACCACGCGGCGGTAGGGCGTCTCGATGAAGCCGTGCTGGTTGACCCGGGCGTAGGTCGCGAGGTGCCCGATGAGGCCGATGTTCGGGCCCTCGGGAGTCTCGATCGGGCACATGCGCCCGTAGTGGGAAGTGTGCACGTCACGCACCTCGAAACCAGCTCGCTCCCGCGAGAGCCCTCCCGGGCCGAGGGCCGAGAGGCGTCGCTTGTGGGCCAGCCCGGAGAGCGGGTTGTGCTGGTCCATGAACTGGCTCAACTGGCTCGTGCCGAAGAACTCCTTTATGGCGGCGACGACAGGCCGGATGTTGATGAGGGTCTGCGGCGTGATCGCCTCGACGTCCTGGGTGGTCATCCGCTCGCGTACGACCCGCTCCATGCGGGAGAGCCCGATGCGGACCTG
>JASHRK010000367.1 GCA_030037405.1 Acidimicrobiales bacterium
TTCTTCGACGATCAGTCGCCTGCTTCGCGAACGTTGCCTTCGTGCCTCCACCCCGGCCAGCGTTTCACTCAGCGAACCCTTTCGTTGAATCTCCGTACCAGATCAGGCAAGACTGACCACCAACTTGGCCGAAAGCAGACTAGTCAGGGAGCCCGAGCGTGACGAAGTTAACAGCTGCGATCGTCGGGTCAGGCAACATCGGCACGGACCTCCTGTACAAGCTTTGCCGGTCGCCACTTGTCGAGCCACGTTATATGGTTGGCATCGATCCGCAGAGTGAGGGTCTGCGGCGGGCAGGGCAGCTGGGAGTGGAGGCGTCGTCTGAGGGAGTCGACTGGCTCCTCTCGCGCCGAGATCTGCCGAACATCTTGTTCGAAGCAACGTCAGCAAGGGTGCACCTCGAGAACGCTCAGAGATATGAGCGAGCTGGCATCCGGGCGATCGATCTAACGCCGGCAGCTCTTGGTCCGTTCGTCGTCCCGACAGTGAACTTGATACAGCACCTGACCGCGTCAAACGTCAACCTCGTCACCTGCGGCGGTCAGGCGACGGTCCCGATCATTCACGCCGTCAGCACGGCGGCCCCAGTGTCTTACAGTGAGGTTGTCGTCTCTATAGCGTCTACCTCTGCCGGCCCGGGAACGAGGGCAAATATTGACGAGTTCACTCGGACGACGGCCAAGGCAACCGAGGACCTTGGTGGATCGCAGCTCGGAAAGGCGATCATCATACTGAACCCCGCAACCCCTCCACTTCTCATGCGGGACACAATCTTCTGCCTGGTGGAGCCGACAGCTGATGAGAGCGCCATCACTGCCTCGATCGAAAGCACCGTCAGAGAGGTCCAGTCCTACGTCCCGGGCTACCGCCTTCTCATCGAGCCGCAGTTCGACTCGGTGACGCACCCTCGCAACGGCATTCGCGTCGCCGTGTTGGTTGAGATTGAGGGATCTGGTGATTTTCTTCCGAAATATGCCGGGAACCTGGACGTAATGACTGCCTCGGCGATAAAGGTCGCCGAGGAGATGGCGCTCCACAGCGCGTCGGTGACGATCTAATGCGCTACTCGCCCGAGCTTGACGTGCGAGTCACAGACTCGACTCTGCGTGACGGCTCTCACGCTGTAAAGCACAGGTTCACCTCTGAGAACATCCGTGATGTCGCTGGCGCGCTGGACAAGGCAGGATTGCCCGTGATCGAGGTAAGTCACGGCGACGGTCTGGCGGGTTCCTCCTTCACGTACGGCTTCGCAGAGGTTGACGAGCAACAGCTGATCAGGGTGGCTGCGGAGACCGTGCGACGAGCGAAGATAGCGGTGTTGATGCTGCCAGGCGTGGGAACCCTGGACGACATTCGAGCTGCTCGTGAGTCCGGGGCCAGTGTGCTCCGAGTGGCGACGCAGTGCACGGAAGCTGACATCTCCGTGCAGCACTTCGGCCTGGCACGTGAGCTCGAGCTCGAGACAGTCGGCTTCCTCATGATGGCGCACTCGGCAGCTCCCGAGACGCTCGCCCGCCAGGCACGCATCATGGCAGACGCGGGGGCGGAGTGCGTCTACGTCACCGACTCGGCGGGCGCACTCCTGCTCGACGAGGTCAGCGAGCGTGTCGCAGCACTAGTAGCCGAGCTGGGAAGCGACGCCCAGGTGGGCTTCCACGGGCACCAGAACCTGTCCCTCGCCGTCGCGAACACGGTTCTCGCCATTCGCGCCGGGGCGACGCAGGTTGACGGCTGTACCCGGGCACTCGGCGCCGGAGCGGGCAACACGCCGACAGAGGCTTTGGTCGGCGTACTTCAGAGACTGGGGGTGAAGACCGGCATCGACTTCTTGGCCCTCGTCGACGCCGCCGAGAACGTAGTACGGCCTCTTATGCAGCAAGAGTGCGTCGTCGACCGCATGTCGCTTCTCATGGGCTACGCCGGGGTGTACTCGAGCTTCCTCCACCATGCCGAGCGTGCAGCCGCACGCTACAACGTCCCTGGAGCCGAGGTAATCCTGCGCGCTGGCGAGCGGCAGCTCGTCGGCGGCCAAGAAGACCAGCTCATCGACATCGCTGCCGAGCTGGCGGCAGAGTTGTCATAACGACGGCACCGGCGACGTACGACGTCGATCGGAAGGGAGAGGAGAGAGACAATGTCTTCGGAATCGGAGCAGCCAGGGACGACAGCCGGGGGATTGCGGAGCGCCGCATGGTTCGGCCCGGGACTGGCTCCGATTCTTCACCGTGCTGCGATACGCAGCATAGGTATGAGCTACTCTCCGGGCCGGCCGATGGTCGGTGTGTGCAGCCCTTGGTCTGAGTTCGTCAACTGCAACTACCACTTTCGTGCGCTCGCAGAGGCAGTCAAGAGAGGGATCACACGGGCCGGCGGGCTTGCCTTCGAGTTTTCGACGATGTCACTCGGCGAGAATCTTATGAAGCCGACTGCGATGCTCTATCGAAATCTTATGGCGATGGAGGTGGAGGAGACGATCCGTTCATATCCAATGGATGCCGTCGTCCTCCTCGTGGGTTGTGACAAAACCGTCCCTGCCCAGCTGATGGGAGCTGCCAGTGCGAACGTGCCGGCAATTGCCGTTACTGGCGGACCGTCGGCACGAGGATGCTTCCAGGGCAAGGACGTCTCCACCGCGACCGACTTGTGGGGCTACGCCGACGAGTACCGGGCAGGACGCCTGAGCGAGGCAGAGATGGCAGAGCTAGAGGGCCAGCTCATTCCATCCGTCGGGCATTGCAACGAGATGGGGACGGCGTCGACCATGGCTGCGATCACCGAAGCGCTCGGCATGTCTCTACCCGGCACGGCCGGAATTCTTGCCACGCATGCGGGTCGCTACGCGGCCGCAGAGGCAAGTGGTGAGCGCGCCGTCGAGTTGGCGCGCCACGGGTTGCAGCCGGCCGACATCTTGACTGAACACGCCTTCGAGAACGCGGCCGCCGTCCTGATGGCACTCGGTGGCTCGACGAATGCAGTCATCCATCTAATCGCTCTGGCAGGACGTCTCGGCGTTCCCTTCAGCCTCACGGACCTCGATCGGGTCGCCAGGCGCGTACCAGTGATCGCGAACGTGAAACCGACCGGTCGGTACCTATTCGAAGACCTGCAGCGCGCCGGAGGAATTCCTGCCGTGATGCGAGAGCTAGGCGGCTTGGTGCATGCCGATCAGATGACGGTGACCGGTCGCTCGTGGGGAGCGGAGTCGGCGGGCAGCCCAGCTCCTGACGGCGACGTGCTCCGCAGCCTCGATGCCCCGATAGCGGCGGGCGGCGCAATGCGTGTCGTGCGCGGCACGCTCGCGCCCGCCGGGGCGGTGATCAAGATAAGCGCCGCATCCCCGGACCTTCTGTCCCATCGCGGGCCCGCTGTCGTCTTCGACGGCATCCGCGACCTGGTGGACCGGATCGACGACCCTTCGCTTGACGTAGCTCCCGAGAGCGTGCTCGTCCTCCGCCAGGCCGGGCCGGTAGGCGCGCCGGGCATGCCCGAGTGGGGCCACCTTCCAATTCCGCGCAAGCTGCTGAAACAAGGCGTCCGCGACTTGGTCCGTGTCTCGGACGCTCGCATGAGCGGGACTAGCTACGGAACCGTGGTCCTCCATGTCGCTCCCGAGTCTGCCGTTGGCGGTCCGTTGGCGGTGCTACGCGACGGTGACGACGTGGTCCTCGACGCCGAAGCGGGCCAGCTGGACATCGCTATCTCGCCGGAAGACCTGTCTCGTCGCCGTCAGGAGCACCAGCGAGACTTCGAGATCACAGCAACCAGAGGCTACGTCGGACTCTACCGGCGCAGTGTCTTGCAGGCCGACCGCGGATGCGACTTCGACTTTCTTGCCCGAGGTGACGATCCCCTCGATGCGGGACCCCCCCTTGGGTTGAACAATTCTTGGGCGGGGGGATGGTAGAAGGTGAAACGAGAGGAGAAGGGTCGCCATGACAGGCTCATTAGGTGGTGTTCTAGCCATCCTTGCTACGCCGTTCACAGCCGATGAACAGAATATTGCTTGGTCTGACATCGCGAAGGAGGTCGACTGGTTGCGTGCCAGCGGTGCGGACGGCGTCGTCATCGGCATGGTATCCGAAGTGCTTCGCCTGTCCGACGCTGAACGATTGGAGCTGACTTCCGAGATTGCCAAATATGGCGACGAGCGCTTCGCCACAGTCACGAGTGTCGGAGCGGAGTCCACAGCGACTGCAGTAAGAAGTGCACGGCAAGCTGAGGCGGCCGGGATACAAGCCCTCATGGCCATAGCTCCGATGTCAGTGGCAGCACCCGAAAGAGAAGTTGTCAGGTACTTCGTGGCGATCGCAGAGGCTGTCGACATTCCTCTTGTCGTTCAGGATGCCAGCAACTACGTCGGATACGCTCTTTCTACCGGTTGCCTTGCAACCCTCCATCGCGAGCTCGGTGATCGTGTCTATTTCAAGCCGGAAGCCGTGCCTGTCGGCCCGCGTCTGACCATGCTGCAGGATGAGACGTCCGGTGGAGCAAAGGTCTTCGACGGGACTGGTGGCGCTGCTCTTGCCGAGTGCCATCCGCGTCGTCTGGTTGGCACGATGCCCGGGCCCGATCTGTGCTGGGCGGTGGCGCCATTGTGGCGGGCGCTCGAAGAAGGCGACCTAGCCCGGGCGGAGACGATCCAAGCCGACTTGGCCGCCGCCCTGTCGCTCGAATGCACGTTGGACGCCTTTCTGGCGATTGGGAAGAACCACCTTGCTGAAGAAGGCATCTTCGAGAACGCCGTGGTACGCGGCCCGACCGGTTACACCCTCGACGCGCCTACGAGGGAGTGCTGGCAGACCCGGATTGCCCGCCTCAAGAGCACGGTTGAAGGGGGTGTCGCATAGCGTTGCGGTGGGACGGTGCTCGTCATCGGAGCCGCCTCCGCATCTGGCTCGCCGTCGCCCAGCGATGTGCAGGAGACGGACACCCCGCTGGCGCCGAGCCATCTATCCTTCGGAAATGGGCATCAGTGCCGATACGGCTGCCTCGGCTCTCGCTACCACTAGGGTG
>JASHRK010000368.1 GCA_030037405.1 Acidimicrobiales bacterium
GAGGTCATCTGTGGCGCCGACCTCGACGCCTCCTCCGTGCGCACCTACGGAGCCGAGCTCGTGGTCGTGGCGACGGGAGCGAGCTGGCGACGCGACGGCCTCACCGCCTTCACCCACGCTCCCATCGCAGGAGCGGGAGCGGGAGCGGAAGCGGGCGTGGGGGCGGGGGCCGGTCCCGACTTCGTGCTCACGCCCGAGGACGTCATGGTCGAAGGCGCACGTCCTCGGGGCGAGCGCGTCGTCGTCTACGACGGCGAGGGCTACTTCGCAGCGCCTGGCGTCGCCGAGCTCCTTGCCCTGGAGGGCTACGAGGTCGAGCTCGTGACCTGCCTCGACCAGGTGGCTCCCGTCTGCGACGAGACCCTCGAGGGAGCTCTCTTGCGCCAGCGCCTGCACGAACGGGGTGTGAGGATGCGCCGGAGCGCCACTCTCACAGCCATAGCGAGCGGTGGCGTGGTGGGCGCCGGCGAGTTCGGGGAGCCCTTCGAGCTTTCCTGCGACGGTGTCGTCCTCGTGACGCAGCGAGTCTCGAACGACGCCCTCTACCGGGAGCTGGCGGCCGACCCGGATGCTCTCTCGGCCGAGGGGATCGTCGGGCTGTACCGCGTAGGCGACTGCGTCGCTCCCCGCATCCCGGCCGACGCCATCTTCGACGGCCACCGCCTCGGGCGGGAGATCGACTCGGACGACCCCGCCGTCCCCCTGCCTTACCTGCGGGAGCGGGCGACGGTCGACTGACGCGCCCGCTCCGGCGGCAGCTGCTCGGGAGCGAGGTCAGACAGGACCGGCAGCTCCGCTCGAGCGGGACGACGGCTTGTTCTCGAAGTGCTCGCGGGGTACGTGCAGCTTGCGGCAGATGGCGGCGACGTGGCTGCGCACCGTGACCTGAGAGATGAAGAGCTCGTCCGCTATCTCCCTCGTCGTCGCCCCCTTCTCGAGGAGCATGAGCACCTCGAACTCGCGCTTTGTGAGGCTGTCACGTGCGGAACGCTCGAAGAGGCGGCGGCGCTCGGCCGTCCGGTACTGCCGCAGGACGCGGGCGAGGAGGGAGCCCTGGAGGACGGCCTCGCCGGACAGGGCTTGCCTCAACAGGCCCGGGAGCTCCTCGATCGGCCCGCCTTTCAAGACGTAGCCGAGGGCACCTGCGCGTAGCGCGGCAAAGAGGTCCTCGTCGTCCTCGGATACCGTGAGCATCACGACGGCCGTCTCCGAGGTCGCCGTCGTGATGGCGGCGGCCGCCGTGATGCCACCTCCCGGCATGCGGACGTCCAAGAGGGCGAGCTCCGGCGTGGTGCCGTGCACGAGGGCGACTGCGCTCTCGGCGTCGCTCCCCTCGCCTACGACGCGGAACCCCCCGTGCTCGAGGGCACGCCGGATGACGGCGCGGGTCGGGGGATGGTCGTCGGCGATGACGACACGGGGGCTGTCGATCACTTCACCGATCACTTCACCGATCACTTCGCCACCGGGAGCCAGGAGACCTCGAGCGTGGTGCCGTGGCCCCGCCGCGATTCGATGGTGAGGTGGGCGCCGATCGAACGTGCCCTCTCGCCCATCCCCACTATGCCGAAACGGCGAGTCCCGTCCACCTGGGAGGGATCGAAGCCGATCCCGTCGTCGACGACGCGGAGCACCGGGAGCTCCTCGCCGTCGAGCGCGACCCGGACGAGGGTCGGCCGGCTGTGCCGGACGGCGTTGACGACGGCTTCTCTCACTATGCGCACGAGCACCTCGCGTTGGAGGCGGTCGAGCCGGTCGAGGGCCGAGGGCTGGACGTCCACCTCCACGGCCACCCCAGCCCTGTAGGCGATCTCGCGCACGGTCTCGTCCAGGTCGGCGACGAGGGCGAGGGGCCGGTCGTTCACGAGTGCGGCTATCGCCCGACGCGACTCGGCGAGCGCCCGGTCCGTGGCAGCCCGCAGCTGTTCCAGCCACACTCCCTGAGCCTCGCCCCGGGCCTCCTCGCCCACCGCCGACTGGGCGTGGGCGGAGAGGAAGACGAGCTCCTGCGCCACGCTGTCGTGAAGGTCTCGCGCAAGGGCTCTCCGCTCCTGCAACCTCGCCAGCTGCCGGCTCTCGTACCAGTAGGTGTTGATCTCCTCGGCGGCACCGATGGCGAACACGAGGACGGCCGCCAGGCGGAAGACGTCACCGAGGTGAACCTCGTTGTGCACCATGGGAGGGTAGAGGCCGTACTGCAGGTCACCCACGGCGAGGAGGGCGCAGCCGACGGCGAGCCAGCCGATCAGGTGGTCACGACCGGACCTGTTGCGCCAGCAGAATCCCGCCGCTGCCGCGAAGAAGAGGGCGCAGGAGGCGAGGCGGACGGCGGAGGTGGCGGGATCTCCGAAGAGATGTGGCGTCGTCCCGGAGCGCGTCGCGTTCGGGTCGAAGCCAAAGAAGACAAGAAACGCCAGGCATACGACTGCGGTCATCGTGACCGTGTAGAAGGACCGCAGACGTGCCTGCGGTCGGGCGGCGCTCGGCAGTCGCGGACCGACCAGCTCGAGCTGCTGCGCCCCAGCCCAGCACAAGAGGGCTGCCGCCGAGGCGTGGGCGATGAGGTAGACCCAGCTGCCGGCGTCCTGGAGGGACGTCGGCCCGAGGAGAGGAACGGCGACGAAAAGCGGGTAGTTGAGCGCGATCACAGTCATGGCGACAGCGATTGCAAGATCGGCGTAGACGCGCTGGCGCCGGTAGCGGCCGAAGAGCAGGAAGGCGACGAGGATGGCGACGATCGTCACGGCTGTCTCGAGCACGGCGCGAAGCACCGGGGCGTCGAAGGCGAAGCTCAATCCCGGGTCGAGCGTCACCACGACCGTGAGGGCGAGCCCTGTCGCCAGCACGACGATGCAACGCAGCCACCAGCGCGGCATGGACAGATGCTACGCGGGAGGCTGTAGGTACCGCGTGCTCCGGTCCGCCCGAGCTCTCTCCCGGTCCGCCCGAGACCTCCCCCGATCCGCCGAGCCCCTCGCCACGTATGACTGGTGGTGATAGGGGCACGGAGCGAAAGAGATGGGTGGCTGTCTCTGGCCCGCCTCGCGGGCGCGGGGCTGCTTCTCGCCACCGGGGGCGTCCACCTCGATCTCTACCTGACCGGGTACCGATCGATACCTACGATCGGGTGGCTGTTTCTTCTTCAGGTCGTGACGGCGTTCGCCCTTGCGGTCGCCGTCGCCCTTCTCGACAGCCCGCTCGTCGCCACGGCCGGGGCGCTGTTCGCTCTCACCACTCTCGGCGGGTACCTGCTCTCCATCTGGATCGGGCTCTTCGGCTTCAAGGAGGTGCGCACGACGGCCGGCATCGCCGCCGGCGTCATCGAGGTGGCCGCCTTCGCCCTCCTCGCTTCGATCGCGGCCAGCCGGCTTCCTCCGTCGAGGAGAGCTGGTCGCCTGGCGGGCACGGTCGCCGCTCTCGGCCTCGTCGCCTTGGGCGTGCTCTCTGCCGCCTTCGCAACGGCGGGCACGGCCCCTTCGGCGGCGAGCCACGGAGCACCCGGTGGGACCGAGTTGAAGGCACGGCTCCTCGGTGGGAGGAGAGTGCTCACCAATGCCAAGGGGTTCACCCTCTACTGGTTCGCCCGCGACAGCCGGACCACCTCGCGCTGCAACGGCAGTTGCACCGCCTACTGGCCCCCTGTCTACGGCAGGCCGAAGGCGGCACCGGGGCTCGACGGAAGGCTCGGGAGCATCAGGCGCTCCGGCGGCGCCCTACAGGCGACCTACGACGGTCACCCGCTCTACACCTACGTCGGCGACGAGGCGCCGGGAGAGGCGCGGGGGAACGGGCTCGACATAAATGGTGGGCTCTGGCACGAGGTCGCCGTCACCGGCTGACCTGCTCAGCGTGTGCCAGAGGCCCGAGGGCAGGCGTCACCACGAGGCGCTCGCGCATGTAGGGCAGGGGCGTCGCCGGGTCCGGCCCGTCGATCTCCCGTGCGAGGCGGTGGCCGTCGAAGATGGCATCGCCCATGACCCGTGGCCCGGCGCAGTCGCCGACCCTGAAGACGGCCTCGACGCCCGCCGCCCGCCAGGACTCTCTCGGACGGGCCGCAACCTCCCGGTAGAGCTCGTCGCGGGCGACGCGCTGGGTGACGAGCACGACCGCATCCGTCTCGACCTGCAAGGGGGTGGCGAAGGGACCGGAGCCGACGACGCAACCGGGCTCGACGGCGCTAAGGACCGTCTCGGCGAGGATCTTCACGCCGATCTCGTGGAGGCGCAGGCGCAGGCGGGGCGCCTCGAGCGTCTCCTCACAGATGGGCGCCACCTTCTCGAAGGGCGTCGCCACGGCGACGTCGTGACCCTCCGAGGCGAGCAGCTCGGCGAGAGAGGCGCCCATGAAGTAGCCCTCGCAGTCGTAGACGAGGACGCGCCTTCCCGGCGGTCGCTTCCCCTCGAGCATGATCTGCTCCGGGGTGAGGACGAAGGGGCTCGAGGCGTCGGCTCCGGGCAGAGGGCGCGCCGTCACACCCGAGAGGCCGTCGGTCGCCCAGTAGGACCCTGTCGCGATGACCACGATCTCGGCTCCGTACTCGAGAGCTGCGTCGGCGCCGAGCGAGACGCCGGTTATCAGCTCGATCTGGCGCCCGAGACGGTCGAGCTGCACGCGCCGCCAGTTGAGGACGCGGGCCCATTCCCCCAGGCCCGGAAGCATGGGGACCCAGCGAGCGACTCCGCCGATCTCCGAGGTCGCCTCGACGAGGTGGACGCGCCGGAACCCCCTCCGTGCGAGAACGATGGCGCACTCGATCCCCGCCGGCCCGGCCCCGACGACGAGGACGTCACGATCGGCGTTGGCGGCGCGCTCGAAGCTCTCTGGATGCCACCGGCGGCGGAACTCCTCCCCGGCCGTGGCGTTCTGGGTGCAACCGAGGTGGCCCCCGTACTCTGCCCGGGAGTAGCAGAAGTTGCAGCCGATGCACTCGCGCACCTCGCCGTAGCGGCCTTCCTCGATCTTCTTTGGAAGAAACGGATCGGCGATCGAAGGTCTCGCGGCGCCGATCAAGTCGAGCTCACCCTCTCGTACGACTGCCGCCATGGTGTCGGGGTTGGTGAAGCGGCCTACGCCGATTACCGGCTTCGAGGTCACTTCACGCACGCCGCGGGTCCACTCGAGCTCGTAGCCCTCGGGCATGTGGCGGGAGGGCGACGAGTCGATCCGCTCCAACCCGGCGACCTCGCCCACCGTCAGGTCCCAGAGGTCGACGAGGTCGTTGGCGATCTCGACGAACTGGAAGCCCTCCTCTCGCTTCACCCCCCAGATCCCGAGCGAGTCGACGGCAAAGCGCACGGCGACGGCGCAGCTGTCGCCGACGGCCTCCCGGACCTGCTCCAGGGTCTCGAGCCACAT
>JASHRK010000369.1 GCA_030037405.1 Acidimicrobiales bacterium
GCGAGAAGGTCTCGGAGAGCTGCCGCCCGAGCCGGTCGCGGTAGCGGGCTCGGTAGTTGCCACTGCGCTTCTCGACGAACCCCATCTCTCTTTACAGCTGCACACGCTGGAGGCGGCGCCCAGAATCGAACTGGGGTACAGGGCTTTGCAGGCCCTTGCCTAAACCACTCGGCCACGCCGCCAGGCGAGAGACCACCCTACTGGGGGATCAGCACCGCGATCTCACTTGGCGCTCGTGGTCTCGTAGTTGTTCAGCACAGTCTCGAGGCCCTGGTAGCGGATGGGCGGGTCGATGGTGGCGGTCGTTGGATAGGAGTACGAGAGGCGGGTGACGAGGGGCGAGCCTGGCACCGTGCTCACCTCGAGGGGAAGGAGCTTGCCGAAGGCCCGCAAGTCGATGGCGCCACCCGACGTCGTAGCGAGCTCGACCCCTTCGGTGTGGTCGACGGAGACCTCGCCTTTGTTGACGAACTGCGAGACCGAGTCGTGAAGGAACTCGAGGGCAAAGCCCCGCGGGTCGATCAACCCGCCCGTCGCGGCGTCGAACCAGCTAGTGCTCGACACCATGAGCTCGATCCATCTGTCGACAAGCTTCGGCCTCACCTTGGTGATCTCGGCGGCGCGATGGCCGCTCGTTCGAAGGAGGGACGACCAGAACTGGTCGCCTCCGTCCACCCAGGTGCGCGCGTCGTACACGACGAAACGAACCGTCCCGGTGAAGCGCTCGCCCGTCGTTGCTGCCGGGTTCCCGTGGACCGTCACCGTGCCTTCGCTGTCACTCGAGCCCGAGCTCAGCGCGTGGCTCTCGACCACGTCTGAGAGGGTGATCGACGACTTGGCGGGGCTCTTGCCGGAGGCGACCGAACCGTTGATCTCGACGAAAGGCACCTTGTCGAGCTCGGCCACGGCCCCGGCGTCGATCCTGGAGGGGCTCTCTCTTGCCCGCGCCGACGAGGGCGACGAGCTGCAAGCCGACGTGCCGAGGACGACAAGCCCGAGGAGGACGAGGACGAGCGAGCTGGCACGGGCCGTCGAGCGGTGGGGATGCCTCAAGTACGCGGACCTTAGCCGGCCGAGCGGCATGTCTTCGCTCGCGGCGAAGCCGCTAACCTCGACCTGCGACCCGGCACGCTTGGCAGACGAGGAATAGACAGTGTGATCAGCTTGGTTCTGGGCGGGACGAGGTCTGGGAAGTCCGCCGCCGCCGAGCGGCGGGCGACAGCCGAGGTAGGGCCTGAGGGCGCTCTCAGCTACGTCGCCACGGCCGTCGTGGACGGGAGTGACCCCGATCTCGAGGAGCGGGTCAAGCTCCACCGGGCGAGGAGGCCGGCGCACTGGTCGACGATCGAGGTGGGTCTCGGTGGAGACCTCGTAGGCGTCCTCGCGAGCTGCGGGACCGCCGTCCTCGTCGACTCCCTCGGGACCTGGGTTGCCGGTCTCCCTGGTTTCGGCGCCGATAGCGAACTGCTCACTCGGGCCCTGGTCGCTCGCAGGAGGATCGGCCTCGCCACGATCGTCGTCTCGGACGAGGTCGGTCTCGGAGTGCATCCTTCGACGGCAGACGGCCTCTCGTACCGTGACGCCCTCGGCGAGGTCAACCGGGCCGTCGGAGAGGTGGCCGCCGAGGTGCTCCTCGTCGTCGCAGGGCGGGTCCTCCCACTTCCACCCCTCGCGACGTGAACGCCACGGGAGGAGGGCTGCGGGAGGCGGCCGGTTTCTTGACGGTCTTCGGCGGGAGCAGGACCGGATCGCCGACGCCCTGGTCGCTCAAGTGGTTCCCCGCCGTCGGAGGGCTTCTCGGGGCTGCTCTCGGGATCGTCTGGTGGTCGCTCAGGCTCGTTCTTGCCCCTCTTCCTGCCGCCGTGGTCGTGGTCGGTTGCGATCTCGGCGCCACGGGCATGCTCCACTTCGACGGGCTCCTCGATTCCGCCGACGGTCTCCTGCCACATCTCAGCCCCGAGCGTCGCCTCGAGGTGATGGCCGAGCCGCAGGTCGGCGCCTATGCGGTCGTCGTCGCCGTCTTCGCTCTCGTCGCCCGGGTGGGCGGGCTCTCGGCCGTGACGGCAGGCTCGTGGTGGCGTTCCCTCCTTCTTCTCGGGGCGATCTGGACCGTGGGCCGCTCCGTCATGGTGATAGGCGCCGTCCGCCTTCGCTATGCCCGCCCCGGCGGGATCGCCGCCGCCTTTCTCGGGAGCGGGGAGGCGGCCGAGCGGGCAACCACAGCGGCCGGCTTCGCCGGCATCGGCGCCGTCATTCTCTCAGGGGTTGCCCTGTGGGCGTGGCACGCCGTCTCTGCGCTGCCTGTGCTGGGCTTCGAGCTCCTCGGCGCCGCCGCCGTGCTCGCTCTCGGCCTGAGGCGGATCGGCGGATACACCGGGGACGTCCTCGGCGCCGCCGGGGTCGTCGGGGAGACTCTGGCGCTCCTGGCGGCGGCGGTGAAGTGGTGACCCGCACCCGTGGTGAGGTGGCAGGCAAGGATCCCGCGAGGTCCGCCTCCCATGCCTGCCTCTCGGTGGCGGCAGCGCTCGTCATCGATGCCCTCGTCGGCGACCAGCCCCTCGATCCCCATCCGGTCGCCCTCTTCGGCAGGGCGATGACGGCGATCGAGCGTCGCACGTGGCAGGACTCGCACCTTGCCGGGGCTGCCTACGCCGCCCTCGGGCTCCTCGGCTCCGCTGCCGGGGGAGCCTGCCTCGATCTCGTGCCCGGGGGAGCCGTCGCCGGCTGCTACACCGCAGTCGCCGGCAAGGGGCTCTGGAGCGCTGCTCGCAAGGTCGGCGACGCTCTCGAGGATGGAGACCTCGATAAGGCGCGCAGCCTCCTCCCGAGCCTCGTCGGGCGCGATGCCGATTCCCTGGACGAGAGAGAGATCGCTCGTGCCGCCGTCGAGTCGGTGGCCGAGAACACCGTCGACGCCGTCGTGGCCCCGGCGCTCTGGGGAATGGTCGCCCGCGGGAAGGGATCGCTTGCCTACCGCGGGATCAACACCCTCGACTCGATGGTCGGCTATAGGGACGGACGCTACGGGCGTTTCGGCTGGGCGAGCGCCCGGCTCGACGACGTCGCCAACTTCGTGCCGGCCCGTGTCACAGCCGCGCTCGTAGCGCTCATGCGCCCGCGGGCGGCGAGAGAGATATGGCGTGCGGTACGCATCGAGGCACCCTCCCACCCGTCGCCGAACGCCGGTGTCGCCGAGGCTGCGTTTGCAGCCGCCCTCGGCCTCCGCCTCGGCGGGACGAACAGCTACCGGGGCGACACGGAGCACCGGGCGCCGCTGGGAGCGGCCGGCGGCCGGGCCCCCGAGAGCGACGACATCGCCGCCGCCGTCCGCCTCTCGAGGCAGGTGACGGCGCTCCTCGGGACCGCGCTCGTGCTCGCCGCAGCCGGCGGGGCAGCGCGCTGGCGGCAGCGGTGAAAGGCGCCCTCCTCGTCGTCGGCACGGCGAGCGACGCCGGCAAGAGCCTCGTCGTCACCGGGTTGTGTCGCCATCTCGCTCGCCAGGGGGTGAAGGTGGCACCGTTCAAGGCGCAGAACATGTCCCTCAACTCCTTCGCGACCGCCTCCGGACACGAGATCGGCCGCGCCCAGGCCTTGCAAGCGTGGGCGGCTCGGGTGGAGCCCGAGGTGGAGATGAACCCGATCCTGCTCAAGCCCACGAGCGAGCGACGGAGCCAAGTCGTCGTCCTCGGGGAGCCGGTTGGGGAGACGGACGCCCGCAGCTATCTCGAGAACCGCCGTCAGAGACTCCTTCCGACCGTTCTCGACGCTTTCGGCGCCCTGAGGTCGCGCTACGACGTCGTCATCTGCGAGGGGGCGGGCAGCCCGGCAGAGATCAACCTCCTCGAGGGAGACGTTGTCAACCTCGGTCTCGCCGAGGCGGCGGGCGTCTCGGCCCTCCTCGTCGGAGACATCGACCGGGGCGGGGTCTTCGCCAGCCTGGCCGGGACCTTCGCCGTCCTCCCGGAGCACCTGGCGAGACACATAAAGGCCTTCGCCATCAACAAGTTCCGTGGGGACCCGAGCCTGCTCTCCCCGGGGATCTCCGCCCTCGAGGAGATGGTCGCGAGGCCCTGCGCCGGCGTCATCCCCTACCTCGACGGCCTCGAGCTCGACGCCGAGGACTCGCTCGGGCTGGCCGCCCTCGTCCGCGCCGCTTCGAGAGGGTCGGCGGGCGCCCTGGACGTCGCCGTCGTGGCGTTTCCTCATGTGGCCAACTTCACCGACCTCGACCCGCTCGCCCTCGAGCCTGGCGTCTCGCTCCGCCTCGTGGACGACGCCTCTCACATCGGCGACCCGGACCTCGTGTTCCTGCCGGGGTCCAAGGCGACGGTCGCCGACCTGGCGTGGCTCACGCGGGCCGGGCTTGCGGATGTGGTGATCGAGATGGCGGCACGGCCAGGCGGCCCCACGATCCTCGGGGTCTGCGCCGGCTACCAGATGCTCGGAGTCGCCATCGAGGACGAGCACGAGTCGAAGTCCGGCCACACGCAAGCCCTCGGGCTCCTGCCGGTCGTCACCACCTTCCAGGCGAAGAAACGCACCCTTCCCCGCGCAGGCCTCTCCCTTGGCTCACGGGTGACCGGCTACGAGATCCGCCAGGGCGAGCCGGTCGTGAGCGACGGGGCGGGCGGGGTAGAGCCCTTCGCCTGGCTCGACGATCGCTTCGGCGAGGGGCCGGAAGGCTGCCTCGTCGGGGGAGGCCGCGTCGCCGGCACGAGCCTGCACGGGCTGTTCGAGTCCGACGAGTTCCGCGAGCGTTATCTGTCAGAGGTGGCCGGGCGAAGGGGAAAGGACTTCGTGGCTGGGGGAGTCCGCCACGCCGAGCGCCGCGAGGCCCAGATCGATCGGCTCGCCGATGCCCTCGAGGAGTACCTCGACCTGGACCTCGTGACGTCCCTCGTCAGCCGATGACGACGAGCGGGCCGATCGTCACCTGGGTGGCTATCAGCACGCCTGAGGAGAGGGTCCCGACCACTGTGGCGTCGCGGCCAATGCAGACGTCGGCGAAGGAGGGATTGGCCACCGCGGCGTCCTTGAAGGTCGTCGTCGCCGTGACGGCCACGTGAACCGTCTTGCCCCAGAAGCTGTTCGCCCCGAGCCAGCTCGTGATGGCGAAACGGCCCGCCGCCCCGGCCGTGCCGCAAGTGCCCGGCTTGGAGACGCCGTCGACGGCTGTCACTTCACCGCCTGTCTCGCTCATGGGCGGGGGCGTGATGGTGACGGTTCCCGCCAGGAGCAGGTGTGAAGAGGAGGTGCCGACGGCGGAGACGTCGAGGCCCACGCAGACGTCGGCGAAGGACGGTGAGGTGACGGCCGTGTCCTTGAAGGTGGTCGCCGACGTCACCTCCACCCTTGCGGTGTAGTTGGGGTTCTTCACGTTCGCAAGGGTGAACTTGCCCGCCGCCCCGGCCGTGCCGCAGGTGCCGGGGGTGTCGACGCCGTTCACGGCCACGACCGCACCCGCCACCCGGCTCCCGGCCGGAGGGGTGACGGCGACTGTCTTGGCCGTAAGCGTGCCCGCCGTCAGGGCGCCCGCCACCTTCACCGTGGCACCGATGCAGACGTCGGCGAAGGACGGTGAGGTGACGGCCGGGTCTTTGAAGGTCGTGGTCGTGGTGACGTAGACCGTGACGCTCGTGCTCGTGCCGTCGACGGTGGCGGCGAGCGTGAAGTCACCGGCCGCCCCGGCGGTGCCGCAGGTGCCGGGCGTGATGACGCCGTCGACGGCGGTCACCACACCGCTCACGTGTGTGCTCGGAGGCGGGGTGATCGAGACCTTGGTCGCCGTGAGGCCGCCGGAGGACGACGTTCCCGTCGCCGAGACCTGAGAGCCGACGCAGA
>JASHRK010000370.1 GCA_030037405.1 Acidimicrobiales bacterium
TTCATGAGGGTCGACGAGTCGATCGTGATCTTCGGGCCCATCGACCAGGTGGGGTGGGAAAGGGCGTCCCCGACCGAGACGGCGCCGAGCTCCGCACGGCTCCGTCCCCGGAACGGACCGCCGCTCGCGGTGAGAACGAGCCGTCGCACCTTGGAGGCAGAAGCGCCCGGGCCAGGGGCTCCCAGGCCAGGGGGCCCCGAGGCCGAGGCGCCCGTGCCAGGGGCGCCCGTGCCAGGGGCGCCCGGGCCGAGGACGGCGAGGCACTGGTGGATGGCGCAATGCTCCGAGTCGACCGGGAGTATCTCGGCACCGGGCGTCGCACGCGCCCGCTGCACGACGGGCGCGCCGGCTATGAGCGACTCCTTGTTCGCCAGGGCGAGACGCTTGCCGCTCTCGAGGGCGGAGACGGTCACGTCGAGGCCGGCGAAACCGACGACGGCGTTCAACACGACGCCGGCACCTCCCTCGGAGGCGATCGATCCGAGAGCTCCTGGTCCGCTTCGCACCTCGGTTCCCGCCGGCACGAGCGCCTCCAGCTCCCCCACCCTGGAGGAGTCGGCGAGGGCGACGATGCCGACGTCGAATTCTCTCGCCTGACGGGCGAGGAGCTCCACCGAGGAGCACGCTCCGAGCGCCACGACCTCGAATCGCTCCCTCTCGCCCGCGACGACCTCGAGTGCCTGCCGGCCGACCGAGCCGGTAGAACCTGCTATCGCCAGCCGGCGGGTCTCCGTCACTCTGCTATCTCCAGGCACACCATCTCGCCCGTCACCCACGCCACGCCTCGCCCGTCACCTGGCGCCACCTCCCAACCCTCACCCGTGGAAGAGCCGGACGAGAACGTAGGTCGCCGGCAGCACGAAGAGAAGGGCGTCGACGCGATCGAGCACGCCGCCGTGAGCCGGGAGGAGAGAGCCCATGTCCTTAAGCTTGAGATCCCGCTTTACGAGCGACTCTGCGAAGTCCCCGAGCGGTGCCATCACGGCGACGACGACCCCGAGAGCGGCCGCACGCGGAAGAGACCATGGGCTCATCTGGGCGGTGACGAGGAGGGCGACGACGATCGCCGAGGCGCTCCCTCCGATGAGGCCTTCCCACGTCTTGTTCGGGCTGATCGACGGAGCGAGCCGGTGGCGCCCGAGGAGGCTGCCGAAGGCGTAGGCACCGACGTCATAGGCGACCGTCGCCTCGACCGCTCCGAGCAGGTAAGCGACCCCGTGCCCGAGCGGGAAGGCGGCCGGGTCGAGCAAGAGGCCGGCGAAGGCTCCGAGCCCTGCCACCCAGGCGATGCCGAGCCAGGTCACGGCGATGTTCGGCACCACCGAACGCCTGCTCGCGCCGACGAGGTACCAGCACAGCGTGCCGACGAAGGCGAGGGCGAACACGATCGGGATCGCCTCCTCACCCTTCAGGTAGGCGGCGATCGCGAAGCAGGGAGTGGCAACCAGGCCGAGAAGGGTGGCGGGCAGGTAGCGGGCTCGCCGGAGCGACTGGAACCACTCCGCCGCCGCAAGGGTCAAGACGACGCACGAGATGACGAGAGTCGCCACAGCTCCCTCGTGGAAGCACAGGAGGGCGACGGCCCCGACGAGGAGTCCGGTCACCGTGGCAACCAGGGGATTGCGGCCCCCCCGCCGGCGATGCTCCGCCTGAGACTCGGCCGCCTCCACTTTGGCCGCCTCGCCGGGCGCCTCCACTACGGCCGCCCCGCCGGCCTTCTCGGCCCCGGCGCCCGTTGCAGCCCCGGCACCCGCCTCAGCCCCGGCACCAGCTGCGGCCCTGGCGCGGACAGGCACCCGACCAGCGAAACGCACGCCTGCCACCCCGACTATCTCACCGCTGGTGGCGGGCGCCGCCTCACCACCCGTCCCCGCGCCCACTTCGGGAACCGCCTCCGTAAGGGTTCCGCCGGCCGGCCCGACTGCCGCTTCGGCACCCGTCAGCTCGAAGTCGAAGTCGAAGCCGAACGAGTCGTCCTCCCCGGCCTCCTCGTGCGGCACGACGGGGACGCTGCCACTCACTATCTCGCTGAAGGCTTCGCTGTCCTCGTCGAAGTCCCGCTGGGACTCCCGCCACACAGGCCCACGCACGCCCGGGCTCGTGGGCAGACCAGCTCTCAACAGCACCGCAGGCACTTCGCCTGTCGGCGGATCGGTCCAGTCCGGTAGCTCTACACCGACCGCTATCTCCTCTGGAACCGGCTCCTCGTAGAGCACCGAGGCGGGTCCTCTCCCCGAGGCTTGCGGGTCTGTGGGGCCTGCCCCGGGGATCCGGCGCCCGCCCGCCCCCCGCGTCGCGGGCACGAGGCCCGCTGCTACACCCGCCTCGACACCCTCGATCCGGGGACGGGCGATGTTGGAGCTCGGGAAGCTCCGGGTCGGGTGCTCGATCGCCGCCCCCTCTCCCCCGGCCCGTTCCGTCCGGGCCCGCTCGGTCCCAGCCTGCTCCGCACCGTCGTGCTCACCGGCCAGGGGCGCCTCACCTGGGAGCCCGCCCGTCACCTCTTGCTCGCCTGCGTCGTATCGGTCGTCCATCTGTCTCCCAGGGCCGCCGGGCCGAAACCGCTCAGAGCTCGAGCAGCTCTTTCTCCTTCGAGCCGAGCAGTCGGTCGATCTCACCCACGAGCTCGTGGGTGAGCTTCTCGAGCTCCTTCTCCGCCCGCTCGAGCTCGTCG
>JASHRK010000371.1 GCA_030037405.1 Acidimicrobiales bacterium
CTACGACGTCAGCTCACTGATCGGCCAGGTCCGCATCTTCGATGGCAATGACGCTGGTCGAAAGCAACTCGGCGAGGACTTCGCGCAACTCGGGGCGGTCCTCACCCAGCATCTCGAGCTCGGCACGGTACGCCGCCCTCAGCTCGACCTCGGTCGTCACGGTCGGGATCGTCCTCTGAAGGCGTAGAAGAAGGGTAGCTGGGAGCTCGTCGACGCCGCGTCCCTGTACCGGGTTCAATCCTGCACGGCTTGTAAGACACGACACCAACTGCTCTCGTAGCCCGTTGATCATGTAGAGCGCTTGCCAGACCCGCCCACGGGCGAGCGCAGACCTGGCATGCAAGGCGTAGAGCCACCCCATGTCGAGGGCGAACGACGGGTCGAACGTGGATCCGGCGCTCTCAGGAGGCGCTTGTCCGTAGACGACCGCGAACGGCTCGTTGCCGCGCCCGCCGTACTCGTCGTAGGACCAGAAGGACATGTCGACTTGAAGCGTCGAGGCGAGGAGGAAGACGCGATAGAGAGCTCCCACCTGCCCCAGGTCCATCGTGGCGACAACCGGCGCGATCTCTTGCACCCACTCTGTCCACTCGCTCACGACGGAATCGAACGGAGCTGACGGAGCCAGCCGGAGGGCGAGGTCGATGTCGCTGTAGTCGTCCTCGCGACCGGCAGCAGCCGAGCCGACGAGGGCTGCCCCTACGACGTGCGCATCGCCTCGCGCTCGTACGAGGAGCTGCTCGCGAAGTGAGGTGCGCTCGGCTGGGGAGAACAGGTTCCGGCTACTTCGGCAGCGAACCTGCCGCGAGCGCCTCGGCCATCGCCCACCCGAAGGCCACGACGGTGTCCGTGCGGCGCTCGTCGAGCGGTCCGACGACGCAGCTGAAGGCGGCCGCCTCCTTCAGCTCCTTCGTCGGCTCGAAGTCGAGCAGACCGGCGAGGTCCTCGTCACCCTCGATGGTGAACGTGCGATCGTCGAGACGTCCCTCGGCGCCAAAGCGCTTGGCTAGCCTGCGTCCCCACGCCCGCTCCTCGCCGCTCGCCTTGTGCCCGGGGCGGGGCACGATGTCGGCGAGGCCGACGTAGGCGCGGTAACCGGAGGCGTGAGCGAGACGCGCTCCCACGAGCACGTCCTCGTCTGGGAAGGCGAGGGCGGCGCGGCGGTAGAGGTCGTGCATGACCGAGTCGAGGGTCGCGGGCGCCGTCCTCGTCCGGGTGAACGCAGCCAGCCCGATCAGCAGGCTCGGAGTGCCACCTATTCGCTCGAGGGTCGAGAGGGCGTAGCCGCGGAGCTTGCCTCCCTCGCGGGCGTGTGTCACGAGCACCCACTCCTCGCGTTGCTTGGAGAGGAAGCCGATCCCGAAGGGAGCTGCACGCGACCCGGTCGACAAGTCGGCCATTTCCGCCAACTCGGCGTCCGTGAGCGCCGTGCAGTCCTTGGTGGAGACCTCGATGCCGGTAGTCATATGCGTATCGTGCTCCCGTACGTCGCGCTGTTCTCGTCTCACCTCCGACGCCCGGCGCACCGTAGGGGGGAACCGGCACATTCGGCGGAGCCAGGAGACGTGCACGCCTTCGAGTGCGACATGCTCTTGGCTGAAAGACAGTTTACGTCCCGTGGAGGACGACCCGCCACGCAGGAATCCGAGTCCCTGCGCCAGTGCCTCCGGCCGCCTCAGCCTCCGCCGCCTCAGCCTCCGGCCGCCTCGAACACTGGCGCGGAGCGGAAGGGGCGGCCCTCGACCAGGGTCGACTCCCTGCCGTCTGGTCCGAGCGGCACGGTACCGACGAGGGTGACCCTGTGCATGATCCGGTCGTCGTCGAAGTCGGTCAGGTCCTGCGGGCCGAGGTGAGCCGTCGCCTGGTTGTCCCAGAAGGCGACCGCACCGGGCGTCCACCTGAACCGCACCGTGTACCCGGGCGACGAGAGGTGGTCGAAGAGGAAGGACAGGATCGAGCGGCTCTCCACAGGTGAGACTCCGAGGATGTGGTCGGTGAAGACAGGGTTGACGAAGAGCGCCTTCTCGCCGGTGCGCGGATGGATGCGAACGACGGGGTGATGCGCGACGAGTCGTCGCTCAGAGGTCCGGTCAGAGTACGTGCCCGTCTTGCGGTACTCGGCGGCGTGCGGTCCCCAGCCGTGCGAGCGCGCCCCGTAACGGTGCTCTGCCCGCAGCCCGTCGAGCAACTGCCGCACCGGCTGCGAGAGCCCCTCGTAGGCGGCGACGAGGTTGCTGAAGGTCGTGTCGCCGCCGTAGTCGGGCACGACGTCGGCTCGCAGGATCGAACCGGCAGGTGGGTTCACGGCCGGAGTCACGTCCGTGTGCCATCCCTCCGAGTAGGAGAAACGGCGGTCGTAGTCGCTCGTGTCGACTTCGAAGTCTGCCTCGAAACGGCGGGGGTCGAGCGTGTAGATCTCCGGGAACTCCTCCGGAGGCCGGTCGTCGTGCGGATGTGCGTACGTCAGTTCCCCGAAGTGCCGGGCGAAGGCGACTTGGGCGGCGTGGTCGAGCCGTTGGTCTCGGAAGAACACGACCTTCCAGGTGTCGAGCGCTTGACGGACGAGGTTCACCGATGACGCATCGAGGGGTCGTGAGAGATCGAGCCCCGCTATCTCGGCACCCGTGTGGGTGGTCATGGGCTTGATCGAGACGGAATCAGACATCGCAGCACACCTCCCTCTCCCACGACAGTAGGCGCCGCGCCGAGCGGTCTGCGACGGCCCAGACGGCGACAACGCCGACCGTCGGGCAGGTGCTCGAGCTCGTGATTTCAAGCTGGCTTGCGCGGGGCACGCCGATGTGCCCGCACGATCGTCCCGTCTCGTCGCCGGTAGCCACGCACGAGGCGAGCACCCGTCGACTCCGTGGGTTCGTCGTTTTCGAGCGTGATCGGCTCGGGCTCGTCGAATAACCGGCGAGGCGGCATCAGTAGGACGCCTCCTTCGTCGTCGAAGGCATGGGTCGCTTCCAGCTGAGCCTTGGCGGTATCAAGATCGGAGAAGTCGATGCGAGACGTCCATACCTGCGCGTATCGCAGGGCTTTGATCAACACGGACGGATCATCCTGGCGAGAGAGACGCCGAAGGGCGCCGAGGTAGTCCTCGCGAAAGGCTGTTGGGATGATGATCCGTGATTGGCGGGCGGCGATGAGCTCGGAATTCATGGCAATGCGGGCCACTCGGCCGTTACCATCAGCGAATGGATGGACCTCGGAAACTATGAACATCGTCAGCACGGCGCGTTCCCAGGCCGTGTCGAGATCGGCGAGGCGACGGAAGCCTTCGCCGAGCGTCCCGATAACGAGATCGGGTACGACGAAGAGGGTCTCGCCGGCGCGGTTCGCCCTGACCTTGAACGCTCCAGGATCGACGCTGGGTCGGCTCTCCATGATGACGGAATGGCGCTCTCGCAGGATGTCAACGAACCCAGCGG
>JASHRK010000372.1 GCA_030037405.1 Acidimicrobiales bacterium
GAAGGGGGGGGCTGCTCGGGGCACTCGTTCGTGTTCAGGCGCACGGCCACCTCGACCTGAGGCGAGTGGTAGCCGGCCATGAGCGCCACGTCGGGGCGGGGAGGCGCCCGGTGCCTCCCGTCACCGAGCAGCGCGGGCCACCTCCTCCCGTACCCGCACCGACTCGGCGTGGGAGTGGAGGCCTTCGGCCGTGGCGAGGGTCTCGATGTACGGGGCGGCACGAAGGAGGCCCTCCGGGGTCGCTTCGACGACGTGGACGCGGCGCACGAAGTCCTCGACGCCGAGAACGCTCGCGAAGCGTGCCGACCCGAACGTGGGCAGGACGTGGCTCGGCCCGGCAAGGTAGTCGCCGAGGGAGGCAGGGCTGAAGGGGCCGAGGAAGACTGCGCCGGCATGCCGGACGAGCGGGACGAGGCTCTCGGGCTCGGCGCAGCAGAGCTCGAGATGCTCGGGGGCGATCTCGTTGGCGACCTCGAGCGCCTGCTCCGGGCCGTCCACGAGCACGGCATAGCCGCCCCCTGCGAGAGTCGACTCGATCTCTGCGCGGCGAGGGGCCGTGCGCACGAGGTCAGCGACGGCGTCGTTGACGAGGCGGAGCGCTCTCTCGGACCAGGTCACGAGCCAGGCGAGCCCGTCAGGGCCGTGCTCGGCCTGGACGATGACGTCGATGGCGGCGCATCGCGGCGGCACGGTGTCGTCGGCGACGACAACCACCTCGGAGGGACCGGCGAAGGCGGCCGGCACGCCCACGACGCCACGCACCTCCTGCTTTGCGAGCGACACCCACCTGCTCCCGGCGCCGACGATGACGTCGACCTTCGGGATCGTGGAGGTCCCGTACGCCATGGCGGCGATCGCTTGCGGACCGCCGGCACGGTAAACCTCGTCGACGCCGGCGATGGCGGCGGCAGCGAGGATCTCGTCCGGAAGCTCGCCGGAGGGCCCGGGCGGGGCGCAGAGGGCGACGGCGCCGACTCCTGCCACTTTGGGTGGGATCGCCGTCATGAGGACGCTCGAGGGGTACCTGGCGCGCCCCCCGGGGGCGTAGACCCCGGCACGCTCGACAGGGAGCTCGAGGGGAGTCACGACGATGCCGTCGTGCCGGTGCGGGCCCGGCGGCGGGGGGCGGTCCCGGTAGAAGCCCTCGATGTTGTCCCTCGCCACGCCGAGCGCTTCCCGCAGGCGAGCCGGGATGCGCTCGAGGGCGCGAGAGCAGGCTTCCAGTGGTAACGAGAGCTCTCCCACGTCGACCCCGTCGAAACGCCGCGTGTACTCGCGGACCGCCTCGTCGCCCCGCGCCCGGACGTCGGCAAGGATCGCCCTCACCTCTGCGAGGGGCTCTCCTCCGGAGAGGTCGGGGCGGGGAAGGAGGTTGTGCAGGTTGGCCGACTTCCCGCGCAGGTCGAGGACTTTCAGCACCGGGCGAGCGTACCCGTCGGGCGCGTTCGAACGAGAACCGGCCGCTCGGTACGGTGAGCGTATGCCCCTTGACGCCGCCGAGCTCTCCTCCATCTCCTCCCTCCTCCGCCAGCTGTCCCAGAGGGTGGGTGCCATGGGAGAGGCTGCCGCAAGAGGAGACGAGGAGGACGTGGCGAACGAGCTGTTCGGAGTGGAACGGGCCCTCTCGGGCGCCGAGCGCAAGCTGGGCCGCCTCGTCGCTCGGCACAGCTGATCGAGGAGGCTCTCGGGCCGGAGCAGAGCCGGTCCAGGTATCTCTCACCAGCGACGGCTTCGAGCAAGAAGAGCTGGCCTACTGGGCCGGAGCGCGCCGACGGCGCCCACTGGGGCGCCGTCGGGGAGCGGGCCGGGCGGCGGATCCCGATCTCCGCTCGATTGGAACCAGGTGGCGGGAACCGGTTCCGCATGAAGAATAGCGCGGGCGCGGCGTCCCTGTCACTGCGACGACCGGGCTCTCGACTTCGCGGCCGGCTTGCGCGTGCCCCGAGCGACCGTCACCCTCCCGAGTCCCCTCGAGGGGCAGAGGTCCGCCACCACGCACTCGGCACACCGCGGGCTCCGAGCCTGGCAGACTCGCCGTCCGTGAAGGATGAGCCGCAAGCTGATGGCGCCCCATTCCTCTGGCGGGAGGAGAGCGCACAAGTCGGACTCGATCTTCACCGGGTCGCTCGAGCCCGTCAGCCTGAGGCGCCGTGAGAGTCTCGTCACATGGGTGTCGACCGGGAGCCCCGGGGCGCCGAGGGCGACCGAGAGGACGACGTTGGCGGTCTTGCGCCCGACGCCCGGGAGGGCCGTGAGCTCTTCCATGGTGGCGGGGAAGTCCCCCGCAGGACGCTCGGCGAGGGCTGCGGACGCGCCGAGGAGGTGTGCAGTCTTCGAGCGGAAGAACCCGGTCGTCCGCACAAGGAGCTCGAGCTCCTCCGGATCGGCCGCCGCGAGCGCGGCGGGATCGGGATAGCGGCGGAAGATCTCGGGCGTCACCATGTTGACGCGCTCGTCCGTGCACTGGGCCGAGAGAATCGTCGCCACGAGGAGCTGGAAGGGCCCGTCGTGGACGAGGGCGCAGAGCTGGGGTGCCGATCCGGGGTACTCGCCCGCGAGGCGGCGGGCGATCTCTCTCGCACGGCGGGCGAGCGCCGCTCGGGACTCCTTCGGCACGCCGGGAAGAGTACCGATCGCGAGATACCCTCACGTGATGCACGACGTCGTGGTGAAACGGAGGATGGGAGAAGCCGACATCGCCGCTCTCTCTCAGCTCATCGAGATGGCGTCTGCTGCCGACGGGCACCGGGCGCTCGGCGAGCACCAGTGGCTCGACCTCGTCGGCGGCGGCCGCGAGGGCTTCGCCGGCTTCATCGCGACGGACGCCAGCCGCCGCAGGGTCATCGGTTACGCCCAGGTGAGCCGGGGTAGCTCGAGCTGGGCCGTTGAGTACGTGCTCCACCCGAGGTGGCGGGCCGAGTCCTCGCTCCGTATCGACCTCGTGCGCGCCGCTCTCGGCGAGATCGCCGAGCAGGGTGGTGGCCATGTCCACATGTGGGTGCCGAAGCCTGGGCCGGAGGACGATGCCATGGCTGGCGCCGTAGGGCTCGAGCAAGGACGGGACATCTGCCAGATGAGGATGGCGCTCCCCGTGCAGGGAGCCGGTCCGGCCCGCGTCAAGACGCGCGCCTTCGAACCAGGCCGGGACGAGGAGGCGTGGCTGGGCGTCAACAACCGGGCGTTTCGCGGCCACCCCGAGCAAGGCTCCTGGACGCTCCAGGAGTTGGAAGACCGCGAGGGTCAACCCTGGTTCGACCCGGCGGGGTTCCTTCTCTACGAGACGGAAGGAAGCCTCGCCGGGTTCTGCTGGACAAAGGTGCAGGACGACGAGCACGAGGAGGGGGAGATCGGGGAGATCTACGTGATAGCCGTCGACCCCGGCTTCCAGGGTCGCGGGCTCGGGCGCGAGCTCGTGCTGGCGGGTCTCGAGCACCTGGCCGGCGTCGGGCTCGACAAAGCCATGCTCTACGTGGACAAGGACAACGCCTCGGCGCGGGCGATGTACTTCGGCCTCGGGTTCGAGGACGACCACGTCGACCGCGCCTTCACCGGTGACATCGCCCCCCTGAGGAGAGAGCAATGAGCACGGGCAGTGACCATGTCGTGAGCCCGCCGAGACGAGCATCTCGGTCGCGCAAGACCCGCGAGACCTCGATCGAGATCGACGTCGACCTAGATGTTCCAGGCTCTCCGACCGTCTCGAGCGGCCTTCCCTTCTTCGACCACATGCTCGAGCAGCTGGGAAAGCACAGCGGCTTCACGCTCGCCGTACGGGCTTCGGGGGACCTCCAGGTCGACGCCCACCACACCGTGGAAGACGTCGGGATCGTCCTCGGCGAGGCCGTCGCCGAGGCACTCGGCACCAAGGCGGGGATCCGGCGTTTTGCCTCGTTGTCGCTCCCCCTCGACGAGGCGCTCGTGGACGTCGCCCTCGACCTCTCGGGGCGCTCCTACCTCCGCTACGACGTGGAGCTTCCCCCCGAGACGACCCCGCTCGGGAACCCCCCCTTCCACCCCCAGCTGGCAGAGGAGTTCTGGCGCGCCTTCGCCCAGTCGGCGGCGGTCACCCTTCACGTGTCGCTTCGCTACGGGCGCAACGCCCACCACATCCTGGAGGCCAGCTTCAAAGCCGTCGCCCGCTGCCTGAGAGACGCCGTGAAGCTGGAGGGCGGCGACCTGCCTTCCACGAAAGGCGTGCTGTGACGCCGTCGCCGCCCGCGCAGGCGGCGCCCTGACCCGGTGCGCCCCTCGTGATCGCCGTGCTCGACTACGGGATCGGCAACCTGAGATCTGCCGAGAAGGCTCTCCAGTTCGTCGGGGCGGATGCGAGACTCGTCACGGACGCCAACACAGCCCGGAGAGCCGACGGCGTCGTCCTCCCGGGGGTAGGGGCTTTCGGAGCCTGCGCCCTCGCTCTCGGCGCTCACGGCCTCGACGAAGTCGTCGTCGAGGCCGTCTCAGCCGGCAAGCCGACGCTGGCGGTCTGCGTCGGCATGCAGCTTCTCTTCGACTCCTCCGAGGAGAGTCCCGGCGTCGCCGGGCTCGGCATCCTCCCAGGCCGCGTGCGGCGCCTGCCGCCTGGGGTCCGGCGGCCGCAGATGCAGTGGAACCTCGTCACTCCGGTGGGGAGCGCCCCCGGGCAGCTCGTCGAGAAGGAAGAGTGGTTCTACTTCGTCCACGGCTATGTCGCTCAGCCTGACGAGGCTTCGGACGTCGCCGCCACCTGCGACTACGGTGGGACGATGGCAGCCGCCGTCTCACGGGGAACCCTCTTCGCCACCCAATTCCACCCCGAGAAGTCGGGGAACGCCGGTCTCGCCCTCCTCGAACGTTTCGCGCGCACGTGCGCCAGCTGAGCCATGGACCTCTGGCCTGCCATCGACATCCGCGAAGGACGCTGCGTCCGGCTCTTCCGGGGCGACTTCGCGACCGAGACGGACTACGGCGACCCTGTCGAGCTCGCCGTCAGGTACGTGGACGAGGGCGCCGAGCGTCTCCATGTCGTCGACCTCGACGCCGCAAGGACGGGCAGCCCGGTAAATCGGGAGGTCATCTACCGCATCGTCCGTCTCACCGGTGC
>JASHRK010000373.1 GCA_030037405.1 Acidimicrobiales bacterium
CAGGTCGAGGTAGGTCGGCCGGTTGGGGAGGTAGATCCAGGCGACGACGGTGGCGACCGTCGAGCAGACGAGCGCCGGCAGCGCCACGGTGAGGGTGACCGTACCGACGAGGAGCTCGGTGACGATGAGCGCCCCACCGATCGGCACGTTGTAGACGGCGGCAAGGCCTGCGCCGCTCCCGCAGGCGACGAGGAGGCGGCGTTGTCCGGGAGAGAGACGTGCCCACCGACCGAGGATGCTCCCGGAGACGGCGCCGAGCAGCTGTGGTGCCTGCTCGCGGCCGAGCGAGGCGCCCATGCCGACGACGATCTCGGAGAGCGCTGCTGACGGCAAGCTTCGCCGCAACGAGAGGTCGTTTCCTCCTTCCCACAGGGTGCCGTGCACCTCCACCGCGTCACCGGCAGTCACTTTCCGGGTGACGTACCACCCGACGCCGGCGATCACGCCCGCGAGCGCAAGCACGAGGAGCCGCCGGGTGTCGGAAGCGCGCTCGACGGCAGCCTGAAACCCGCCCGTCGTGTAGGAGAAGGCGAGGTGCTGAGTCGAGTGGAGGAGATACATCGTCGCTGCGCCGAAGAGACCGGTCGCGACGCCGGTGGCAAGGAGCAAGAGCCAGAAGCCGACCGACAGCACCTCGGGCGCATCGCTGGCCGCGTTCGGCTGCTCGGTCGCGCCGCGACCGGAAGCGATCCGGTGACGTAGCAAGGGGGGCGGCACGCGCACCCTTCTCGAACCCGAAGGCACGGTGCTCACGGGCTCAGGAGCCATCGAGGGGGCGGATGTCGAGCCGGTACCCGACGCCGGCGCCGAACCTCGCGCTCACGCTGAACCGGTCGCCGCCCACGATCGTGTGACGCCACTCGACGGCTCGTTCGAGCACCAAGCCGAGCCGGTCGATTGCGAATGCCGCCGCGCCGGCAGGAAGACCGAGCAGAGCCCGCTCTACACGGCTCGGGACAACAGCACGCAGCTGCTCCTGCCCGCCGGTGAGGCGCAGGCCGGTCCGGCTGGCGAGCTCCTCGTAAAGACCCACGTTGGAGAGGTCGACGTCGAGCAGGGGCTCGGCGACGTCAAGAGGAAACCATGCTCGTTCGAGCGCGAGCGGTTCGTCGTCGGCGAGACGGAGCCGTTCGAGGAAGACGAGCGGTGCGTCGCTCGCCTCGCCGAGGCGGCTCGCGGCCTCCCCGTCCTGCCGCACCTCTTGAGCACGTATCACGCTTCGCGGCTTGAGGCCGGCGGCCACGATGGCGTCGTGCAGGCTGTAGAGGGCACCGAGGGGTTGCTCGATAGCGACCTGGCCTCCCAGGCGGGGACGGCGGCCGCGCCCGGCGACGACGGTGCCGTCGCTCCGCAAGCGACGCAGCGTCTCGCGTACCGTGTTGCGGCTGATCCCGTACGCCTCGGCGAGGCCCATCTCACTCGGGAAGGCCTGGGCGAACTCGCCGGCGTCGACTCGCCGGCGCAGCTCGACGAGGAGCTGTGCCCAGAGCGGCGTCGGGCTCGAGCGATCGAGGGCACCGGGGTCGATAGTGGCAGCCATAAATGTACCTACATCGGTACTATATAGCAGTGTTGCGCCGCGCGGCGAACCCGGGCATACCGGAGCCGTCGACGCCGTCGGGCGGCTTGCCGCCGCCCCACCATCAGCCGAGGCGCAAGACGGACCCCGAGAAGTCTGCAGCTCGGTCGAGTCCCCCGCGCAACGTTCGCTCGATCAGCGCGGGGAGCACCTTTGTGCTCTCTTGGACTCGGGACATGAGGTCCTCCGGGCCCCGTGGCACAGCTTCGACGCCGTTGGCGTAGTCGGTGACGTAACCGACCAGGGCGAAGGCGATCTCAGCCTCTCCGGCCAGGACGGCTTCCGGTCCAGCCGTCTGGCTGACAGCTGTCACGCCGACGTTCTTGAGCGCCGCGATCTCGCTTCTCGAGTTGAAGCGAGGGCCGTCGACGTGTCCGTAGGTGCCACCGTCGACCATAGGCGCACCGAGCTCGCGTCCGGCGGCAAGGAGCTTCTCTCGCAGCGGGCCGGCGAACGGCTCGGCGAAGATGTAATGTCCCCGGCCCGGCTCGGCGGGAGTGTCGAAGAGCGTGCACAGGCTCCCGTCGGGAAGACGGTTGGACGGGAAGTAGAAGTCGTCGAAGACGACGACGGAGCCGAGAGGCACGTTGCCGTCGACGGCTCCGCAGACGGTCGTGGAGATGATGGCGGCGGCACCGAGGTCTATGAGGGCGGCAATGTTCGCGCGGTGCTCGACGTGGTTGGAGAGGCGCTCGTGGCCGCGCCCGTGGCGTGAGAGGTGGGCCACTTCGACGCCAGCCAGCTCGCTGCAGACCACCTCGACGGCGCCGAACCGGGTGTGTCGCGTCTCTCGCCGTGCATGCTCGATCTCTGGCCACTGCCCGCTGCCGGTTCCCGAGATGAGCCCGATCATCACGGCGACCCTACCTTCCGTTGCGACAAGCGTGGTGGCTGCCGACGGTCAAGTCGGCGGCCACCTCTCGAGCGCTACCTTGGGCACTGTGAGCGTCCAGCCCGTGCCCGGTGGAGTCGTGCACGAGCTCCCCGCAGATCTGCGCAAGGCGCTGATCGCCAATCCGCCCGCACTCGATGCTTGGAAGGACATCACTCCTCTTGCTCGAAACGAGTTCATCTGCTGGGTCGAGGATGCCAAGCAGCAGATGACGAGAGAACGTCGCATTCGCCGTACTCAGGAGGAGCTGGAGGAAGGTCAGCGCCGACCCTGCTGCTGGCCGGGTTGCAGGCACCGCGAACGCACCGGCAGATAAGGAGTCAGGATCGCAGCCTACGTGCCACTCGCTCGACGGTAAGTATCGGTCACGGGAACGCCAGTTGACGTCGCTTTGGAGGGCGAAGTCGACCGCTCGGCCAAGTCAGGCCTGTTCGATGACCTGCTTCAGTGCTTCGGGATCGGTCGCACCGACGATCCAGGCGTCGTAGCCGGTGCCATCGAAGTCGATCCGCACGCCCCGCGGCGTGTCGTGATGAACGACGGCGAAGAGCTTCTGCCCGTCCGCTCGAACGACGGCGACTTCCGAGTGGCCCGGGAGGCGCTCGCCCACCTTGAAGCCATGGTCGGCCGGTTCGTGGGCGTTCTCGAGGACCTCGACAGAACGGACCGCTGACCGTGGCGCCCGCAGGTCGCCGTGAACTGCCTCGAGCTTCTCGATTCCGCTCAGATGGAGGACCAGCTCGTCACCCTCGACGCGGAGCTCTGCCATGACCGCCTCCCTCCTTTGTTCTCGGCACAGTTAACACTGTCCACCGCTCAGATCCAACCTGACGAAGCGGCGGCAGAGAAGCCCGGCAACACCTCGCCGGATCGACGGCGCCGGCCGCTCAAGGATCCGCCTATCTTGTGAGGCGGTCGGCGAAGGGATAGGTACACGTTGACGACGATCAGATCGCTGGCGCTTTGATGACGCGGCTACCACCTTCCCACGGCGAGCGACGGGGCCTGATGCTGCCGTTCGGGCCGATCCCTGACGAGGTCGGCCGGGGCGTCATTCTGTCGGGCGACGATGCAGACGCGGTTCTCGAGTACTGCCGCGAGATGGGCTCGAAGTTCGGCTGTCCCGGGTGGTTGCGCTACCTCTTTGGTCTACCGGTCAACGAGGCGCTCCTGTCGGGCTACGTCACGACGCAGCGTGCTCTTCG
>JASHRK010000374.1 GCA_030037405.1 Acidimicrobiales bacterium
CGGGGAGCACGGCCGGCTCCTCGGACGTCGAGATCGCCTTGTTCAATCCCGAGGCAACCCCTGCCGTCGCCGATCTCACTATCGACACGGCTACGGGAGCGGTCGCCCCGGCCGCCTTCCAAGGGGTCGTCGTCAGTCCCTCGAGCCTTGTCGTCCTCGACCTCTCCCGTTTCGTCCCCCAGCGCAAACAGGTTGACCTGACCGTCGACAGCCTCGTCGGAAGGGTGGTCATCGGAGCGCTCTCGACTCTCCTGGCAAGAGTGGTCACGGCTCGCCTGGGCCCGGCGCACGCGTACGTTCAGACGGGCCAGTCTCTCTCGGTCGGGGTTGGCAGAGCGCTCACGAGGTGGATCATGGCGCTGGCGCCGGTCGGCTCGAGCGGGTCCGGCACCGTGCGGCTGTTCGATCCAGGTTCCCGGCCGGCGTCGGCCACGGTCGAGAGCGAGGTGGACGGGCGTCTCGCCACGCTCTCTCTCAGGCTCTCCCCGGGCACGAGCGGGACCTCCATGGCAAGCCCGGGTGCCGGCGTCCTGACGGTACGGAGCGCTCGAGGCGTCGGTCTCGCCGCCGAGTACCAGTACGACGAGACCCTTGCAAAGGGCAGGGTCTCCGTCGTATCGGCCTCTGCTGTGACGATCACGCCCTCTACCTGGGTCTTGCCGGGAGCAACGACGGGAAGGGGCCTCGACGAGAGCATCGTCGTGACCAACGCCTCCTCGAGAGCCGTCTCGGTCACCGTCGACGAGCTGCTGCCGGCTCCGGCGAGCGGCGCCGGAGTGGTCGCCCCGCCCCAGCTGACCACCCTCGACCTGGGGCCGATGACGTCCCGCTCCGTGCCTCTCAGCTCTCTCCTGGCGGTCTCGAGCGGGGCGACGAGCTTCGGTCTCGAGGTGAGAGGCTCGGGCCCCATCCTCGTGGACGCCGAGCTCTTGCCGACGGCCAGAGGGTCGATCCCCGCGCTCGAGACGGCTATACCCGCCGGATGACGCGGGTGGCGGGGGTGCTAGTCGGCAGCGTCCCCCGAGGCTTCCGATCCCGGACGAGAGCCGTCTGACCCGGCCGGTCCGGCCGGTCCGCCCGCGCCGTTGGAGCCGCCAGAGCCGTTGGCAGGAGCCGAGGCAGGCGGGACGAGGGGTGGCCCGCCGAGCGGGGAGACGCTCGGGGGAGCGGGCATGGCTCCGGCCGACGGGCCGGGCTGCGGGGCCGGGGCGGTCGGGACCGTCGGGGGAGCCCAGGGCATCTGGCCGACGTGAGCCGGAACTTGCTCCGGCAGAGGCGCCGGGGCCGGGATGCCCGCCGAGCTCGCACCCGCCAGTGCTGGCGCATAGCGTTCGGCCTGCGAACCCGGCTTGCCCTCCGCTCCGTGCACGGGCCGCCCGTACTGCTCGTCGACGAGGCGCGCTATCTCCGCACCGTCCACCGTCTCTCGCTCGAGGAGCGCTCGCGCCACCTCGCCCAGCCCCTTGCGATGCTCCGTCAGCACCTTCTCGGCCCGCATCTCCTGGGCTCGCAGGATGCGCTCTATCTCCTGGTCGACCACGCGGCTCGTGTCCTCGGAGTAGTCGCGGGTGTGCATGAGGTCCTCTCCGAGAAACACCTGCCCTTGCGATCCCCAGGCCATCGGCCCGATTCGGTCGGACATGCCCCACTCGCGAACCATCTTGCGGGCGAGCTCGGTGTTGCGCTGCAGGTCGTCGCTCGCACCCGTCGAGAGGCCGTCGTAGACGAGCTTCTCGGCCACACGGCCGCCCATCCGGACGCAAAGCGAGTCCTCGATGTACTCCTTGCGGTAGATGTGCAGCTCCTCGGCCGGGAGCTGCTGGGTCACCCCGAGAGCCATCCCGGTCGGGATGATGCTCACCTTGAGAAGGGGGTCGGCGTGCGGGAGCACGTAGGCAAGGACGGCGTGCCCGCCCTCGTGGAAGGCGACCCGTTCCTTCTCGTCCTCCGAGAGCACCATCGAGTCACGTTGCTGGCCCATTAGGACACGGTCGCGGGCGGCGTCGAAGTCCCGCATCTCGACGTACGGGCTCCCCCGACGGACGGCGTGAAGAGCGGCTTCGTTGACGAGGTTGGCCAGCTCGGCACCGCTCATGCCGGGCGTTCCCCTCGCCACGATCGTGAGGTCGACGTCGGGGCCGATGCGCTTGTCCCGGCAGTGCACCTGCAGTATGGGTATGCGCTCTTCCAGATCGGGGAGAGGGACGACGATCTGGCGGTCGAAGCGGCCGGGCCGAAGCAGCGCCGGGTCGAGGATGTCGGGCCGGTTGGTGGCGGCCATGATCACGACGCCCTCGGCCGGGTCGAAGCCGTCCATCTCGTTCAGCATCTGGTTGAGCGTCTGCTCGCGCTCGTCGTGACCACCACCGAGACCGGCGCCACGCTTCCGTCCGATGGAGTCGATCTCGTCGATGAAGATGATCGCCGGCGCCTGCTTGCGCGCCGTCTGGAAGAGGTCTCGCACCCTGCTCGCGCCGACGCCCACGAACATCTCCATGAAGTCCGAACCGCTCACAGAAAGAAACGGCACCCCTGCCTCGCCAGCCACCGCCCGGGCAAGGAGCGTCTTGCCGGTGCCGGGGGGCCCGACGAGCAGCACGCCCTTCGGGACGCGTGCCCCGATGTCACGGAAGCGGCCCGAGCTCTTCAGGAACTCGACGACCTCACTGATCTCTTGCTTGACGCCCATGTAGCCGGCGACGTCGTTGAAGGTGGTGCGGGGCCGCTCGGTCGTGTACAGCCGCGCCCGAGAGCGTCCGATGGACATGATGCCGGACATCTGGCCCTGGGCCCGGCGCTGGAACCACCAGATGAAGGCGATGATGAGAAGGAAGGGAAGCAGGTAGATGAGGAAGTCGGAGAGCAGGCTGCTCGGCGGCGACGAGAAGCTCAGCTTCACCCCCTCCGAGTAGAGGTCGTTCTGGATGCCAGTCGGCAGCGGCATACCCGCCGTCGTGGAGTAGCTCTGGCCGTCGGCGAGCTTTCCGGTGATGACCCCGGACTCGTTGTCGTAGGTGGCCGAGGCGATCACCTTGGCCGAGACGTCCTTGCGGAACTGGCTGTAGCTGAGCTGCTTGACGTTGCTCTGGGAGAAGGCGTGCGAGAGGAAGAGAACGAGCACGACCACGAGGGCGAGAGCAATGAGCCAGCGCCACGGTTGCTCGGACTGGCCCGAGGGACGCCCCGAGCTGCCCGAGTTGCCCGGCCGCAGATCCTGCGGATTGCGATTCACGCGAACATCGTAGGCGTGCCAGACACCCACTCAGGCGGCGGGCGCCGTCTGTCGCTCGGAACTCCTACGTCGGGCAACTCGTTCGGGATCGTCGAGGCGCTCTTCGGCCTTGCCGCCGGCTTCCTCCTCTCTGCTCTCGCGCTCTCTCTCTACGATTCTGCCGCCCACGTGACGTCGTCTCAGGTCACCTTCGGCCAAGACGTCGTGAGCCTCTTCGCCCTCTGGACAGGTTTCGCTGGCGCCGCCGTCGTCGCCTCCCGGCTAAGGGTTGCTGCTCCCCCGACGGCCGTCGGAATCCCTGGTCCGGCTCGTGCCGAGGCCGTCCGCCGGGGCGCCGGCTCCTTCCTGAGCGACTTCGGCGTGCGCCTGCGCCCGTTTCCGGACATACCCCTCGGCATCGCCATAGGTGTCGCGGCCCAGCTCCTTCTCGTCCCGCTCTTCGAGCTCCCGCTCCAGCCGTTCGTCCCTCACCTGGCAGAGAAGCTCGGGCATCCGACCAAGGAGCTCCTCGGCCCTGCCCAGTCGGGCGGTACGGCCGAGCTCGTCGTCATGGCGCTCCTCGTCTGCGTCGGCAGCCCGGTGGTGGAGGAGCTCTTCTTCCGCGGGCTCTTGCTGCGGGGACTTCTCGGTCGCCTCTCCCCCCTCGGGTCGAAGCTCGGTCCGGCGGTGTCGGTCGTCGTGACCGGCCTCGTCTTCGCTCTGGTGCACTTCGAGGCTCTCGAGTTCCTCGGCCTCGCCGTTCTCGGCATCGTCCTGTCGCTCCTCGCCTGGCGATCGGGGCGTCTCGGGCCGTCGATCGTCGCCCATATGGCCTTCAACGCGACGGCGGTGATCGCCTACGCGTTCGCCCACTAGGCTCGCCGGTCGGCATGGACCCCGATTCGAGATTGGCGCCTGTCTTCAAGGCGTACGACATCCGAGGCACGGTCCCTGACCAGCTCGACGAGCGCATCGTGCACAGCATCGGCCACGCGTTCGCCGAGTTCGTCCGCAACGAGGACGGAGCCTCCCGGGTGCTCATAGGCCGGGACATGCGCGAGTCCGGCCTCTCGTTGTCCGAGGCTTTCACGGCGGGAGTCCAGCGAGCCGGTCTCGGCGTCGTAGACGCGGGGTTGGTCTCGACAGACCTCATGTACTTCTCCTCGGGGGCTCTCGCCCTGCCCGGCGCGATGCTCACGGCATCGCACAATCCCGCTTCGTACAACGGCATCAAGCTGTGCCGGTCTGGTGCCCGGCCCATCGGGCGCAACACCGGGCTGCAGCAGATCCGCAGGCGCGCCGAGGAGGCATCGCGCAACCCGGCCTCGAGCCGGCAGGAGGTCGACGCCGGAAAGGTGGAGCACGTCGATCTCCTCGCCGAGTTCGCCCGCCACGTCCACTCCTTCGTCGACGTCGACTCGCTGAGGCCGCTTCGGGTCATCGCCGACACTGCCAACGGCATGGGGGGCATCGTCGCCCCTGCGGTGCTGGGCGGTCTCGGTCTCGATCTCGAGATCCTCTACGGCGAGCTCGACGGCAGCTTCCCCAACCACCCTGCAGACCCGATCCAGCCCGAGAACCTCGTCGACCTCCGGGAGAGGGTGCGCCAGACCGGAGCCGACGTCGGCCTCGCCTTCGACGGCGACGCCGATCGTGTCTTCCTCGTCGACGAGAAGACCGAGCCGCTCTCGGGCTCCGTCACGACCGCCATCGTGGCCGCCGAGATGCTGCAGCAGCATCCTGGCGAGACGATCCTCTACAACCTCGTCTGCTCCAAGGCAGTGCCTGAGGTGATCGCCGAGCGGGGAGGCACGGCCGTTCGGACCCGGGTCGGCCACTCGTTCATCAAGGAGCTGATGGCGACGACAGGCGCCATCTTCGGGGGGGAGCACAGCGGCCACTACTACTTCCGCGAGAACTACCGGGCGGACTCGGGGATCATCGCGGCCATCATCGTCCTCTCGGTGATGTCGAAGGCCGGTCTTCCCCTCTCCGAGCTGCGCATGCCGTTCGAGCGTTACTGCGCGTCCGGGGAGATCAACACAGAGGTGGGCGACGCCGATGTCGTGCTGGCCGGCGTGCACGACACCTACGCCCGGCTCGGCGCCAAGATCGACCATCTCGACGGCTTGAGCGTCGACATGGGGCAGTGGTGGTTCAACCTGCGTCCTTCGAACACCGAGCCGTTGCTCCGCCTGAACCTGGAAGCTCGGGACGCCCCGTCGTGCCGCGAGCGCGTGAGCTGGGTGCTCGCGCTCGTCCGTGACCTCGACAGAAGGAAGGAGTCTGACGATGCCGCTCGATGAACGCTTGCTCGAGATCCTCGCCTGCCCCGAGGACAAAGGTCCGCTCCTGTACTTCGAGGACGAGGACTTGCTCTACAACCCGCGGCTCAAGCGCCGTTACCGAATAGACGGCTCGATCCCGGTGCTGTTGGTCGAGGAGTCCGAGACGGTGAGCGACGCCGAGCACGAACGCCTCCTTGCCAAGGCAGAGAGCAAAGGCATCCGGCCGACGTTCTCCGAGCGACAGTGACCGGCCCCGGGACGGGCACGCCGTGGCTCGAGCTCGACAGCGAGAGGATCCTCGAGGCGACAGCCGCGCTGCCCGATCACCTCCGGGGTGCTCTCGCTGCCGAGACATCGGCTGAGATTGCTCCGGGCGCCCGTCTCGTCGCGGTTCTCGGCATGGGCGGGAGCGGCGTTGCCGGGGCGGCGCTGCAGGCATACGCCGCCACCCGGAGCCCTCTGCCGGTCGTCCTCGTGCGCGGCTACGACGTACCGGTCTTCGTCGGTCCGGACGCCCTCGTCTTCGCCGTGTCGTTCTCCGGAGAGACCGAGGAGACTCTCGAGGCCGCCGAGAGCTGTATCAAGCGCGGCGCGAGGGTGGTCGGCGTCACGAGCGGCGGCTCGCTCGCCTCCCTCGTCTCTGCGGCAGGTGGACACGTGCTGAGCATCCCGCAAGGGATCCCGGCGGCGCGGGCGGGCATCGCCGCCATGACCGCACCGATGCTGCTCGCATGCGAGCACGCCGGTCTCCTTCAAGGGGCCGCACGCGATATCGAGCGCGCCGCCGAGCAGCTCGAGCGCCGGCTGCCGCCGCTCGTGGCGGGGGGAGGTGAGGCAAAGGAGATCGCCAGGCGGATCGGACGCACCGTCCCGCTCGTCCACGGAGGGGACGGGCTCGGCGCCGTCGCCGCCGCACGCTGGAAGACCCAGGTCAACGAGAACGCCAAAGCGCCGGCATTCCACGGTTCGCAACCGGAGGTGTGCCACAACGAGGTTTGCGGCTTCGGTCAGCACGGAGACGTCACGCGGCAGCTGCTCACTCTCGTGCAGCTCGAGATCCCCGGCGAGCATTGCGGGATCGCCCGCCGCCTCGGCCTCTTCGCCGAGATCGTCGCCGAGGCAGTGGGAGACGTCGTGAGAGTGACGGCGGCGGGGGAGGGAGACCTGGCAGGTTTCTTCGACCTCGTTGCGATCGGAGACGTCGTCTCGCTCCATCTGGCGGCGCGGGAGGGGGTCGATCCCGGGCCCGTACCGGTGCTCGGAGAGATCAAGCGGCGGGTGCGGGAACCCTGACGGTGCCCCCGCGCCCGGCCTGTGACATCTCCGACCTGTCGCTCGCATCGGCGGGGCGGGAGCGGGTCGTCTGGGCCGTCCGCCGGATGCCGGTCCTGGCCGCCGTACGTGAGCGTCTCGGGCGTGAACGGCCCCTCGAAGGCATTCGCATCGGGGCGAGCCTTCACGTCACCGCCGAGACGGCGGTGCTCCTCCGCACACTTGTGGCGGGCGGGGCGGATCTCGCGCTCTGCGCCTCCAACCCGCTCTCGACCAACGACGAGGTGGCAGCCTTCCTCGTAGCCGACGAGGGCATCGCGACCTTCGCCCGGCGCGGCGAGGACCGGGCCACCTACGACGGTCACATCGAGGCGGTGTTGGACAGCAAGCCGATGATCACCATCGACGACGGTTGCGAGCTCGTCGGCCGCATCCATCTCTCGAGGCCGGCGACGGCAAGCGCCGTGATGGCCGGGACCGAGGACACGACGACGGGCGCCGTCCGCCTGCGAGCGCTTGCGTCAGCGGGGGCACTCCTCTACCCCGTGGTCGTGCTCTCGGGGGCTGCGACGCGGATCCTCGCCGACAGCCGGCATGGCACCGGGCAGTCGACGCTCGACGGCATCATGCGGGCGACCAACGTGCTCATCGCAGGAGCCACGGTCGTCGTCGCGGGGTACGGCAACTGCGGGCGGGCCATCGCCTCGCGGGCGAGGGGTCTCGGGGCCCTCGTGATCGTGACCGAGGTCGACCCCATGCGAGCGCTCGAGGCGGTGACAGAAGGCTTTCGCGTGATGCGGATGGAGGAGGCCGCCCCCCTGGGCGACATCTTCGTCACGGCGACCGGGAATCGGGACGTGATAAGCGCCGATCACTTCGGCGTGATGCGCGACGGCGCCATCCTCGCAAATGCCGGGCAGTTCGACCTGGAGATCGCCGTCGGGGCGCTCGGGCGCTTGGCGAGCGAGCGCACGAGGCTGAGGCCGATGGTGGACGAGTACGTCCTCGGCGAGTCCCGCCGGCTCCTCCTCCTCGCCGAGGGACGCCTCGTGAACCTCGCCGCCGCCGACGGGCACCCGCCCCAGGTGATGGACCTCTCCTTCGCAGTGCAAGCCCTTGCCTGCGAATGGATCGTGCGGCACGCGGGCACGCTGGCGCCGTCCGTCCACGAGGCGCCGGGGAGCATCGACGACGAGATCGCTCGGCTGAAGCTCGAGGCGGCGGGCGTCGAGATAGACGCCCTCTCCGAGGCTCAGCGGGAGTACCTCGCGAGCTGGGGAAGCCCTTCCTGAGGGCGGCGGGCCGTGCTGCCGGCAAAGCCGGGGTAACTACACTCGGGCGTTGATGAGTGCGTGCGGGTCTGTGGTTGCGAGTCGATGCCAGTCGCAGGC
>JASHRK010000375.1 GCA_030037405.1 Acidimicrobiales bacterium
GACGTGACGGTCGTGACGACCGGTGGCGACCGGCTCGCCGCGAGCGGCTGGCGGCTCGGCGCCGGTGGCACCGGTGCCACCCGGGCAGCTCTCGAGGCCCTGCAGGCGGAGCAGCAA
Organism: Acidimicrobiales bacterium; assembly: GCA_030037405.1. Taxonomy (GTDB): domain Bacteria; phylum Actinomycetota; class Acidimicrobiia; order Acidimicrobiales; family Bog-793; genus JOPF099. The sequence continues at coordinate 118 of JASHRK010000375.1, forward strand.
GAGGTCTCCCGGGAGGCGGCGGGCGCCGAGGAGGCGGCAGTCAGGGCGCGCGAGGAATGGAGCAGGGCGCGGGGGGCGGCCGCCGAAGCGATCACGACCGCGGCGGCTGCCGGAGCAGCCCTCGAGGAGCGAAGCGCCCAGCGCGAGGAGCTGGAGCACCAGCTCGGTCGGCTCGCCTCCGAGGCCAAGCAGCTCGGGCAGGAACGGCGTGACGGAGAGGAGGCGGCGGAGCGGCTCGAGGCCCTGCTCGTGGAGGGGGAGTCGGGGCTTGCCGACGAGGAGGCGGCTGCGCGAGAGGCCCGGCTCATGGCGGACGAGGCGGCACGCGCTCGCCGTGTCCTCGGCGAGCGTGCCCTCGAGCTGGCCGGGGTCCGGGCCGATCTCGAGGTGAGAGCGGCCGGGTCGCAGGAGCGCCGGGCCTACCTCCGCGACCGGCGGGAGGAGCTCGAGAGGCGGCTGGCGGAGCACGAGGCGGCGAGATCTGGCGCGAGCGAGCGCCGCATGCGGCAGGAGCGACACGTGAAGGTGCTCGGGCTGCTCGCAGGGATCGTCGGCGAAGAGGTCGCCAAGCTCGACCGGGTGCTCGAAGTGTTGCGGGAACGGTGCGCCCGCCACGAGCAGGCGGTCACCACGATCTCCGAGCTGCTCGATCGGTCGAGGCACGAGAGGGCCGAGGCCACCCACGAGCTCACGGGCGTGCGCGAGCTGGTGCAGCGTGGCGAGATCGAGCGCACCGAGCTCGGCGTGCGCCTCGAGACCTCGATCGAGACGCTCCGCCACGAGCTCGACGTCGAGGCCTCCGCGGCGCTCTCGGCCGAGTGCCCGGAGCTGCCGCCGGGCATGTCACCTGCCGCGAGGGTACGCGAGCTGGAGCGTGAGGTGCGCCTCCTCGGGCCCATCAATCCCCTCGCCCTGCAGGAGCTCGAGGCCCTCGAGGAGCGCGATCGTTTCTTGAGCGGGCAGCTCGAGGACGTGAGGGCATCACGGCGCGAGCTCGCGAGGGTGATCAAAGCCGTCGACGAGGAGATAGCCATCGTCTTCTCCGAGGCCTTCGCCGACGTCTCGAGGCACTTCGAGCAGCTCTTCGAGACTCTCTTTCCCGGCGGGACGGGCAGCCTCCGCCTGCTCGAGCCGGGCGACCCCCTCACCTCCGGCGTCGAGATCGACGCGAGGCCGTCAGGTCGCAGCGTCAGGCGGTTGTCGCTCCTCTCCGGCGGCGAGCGCTCCCTCGTGGCCCTTGCCTTCCTCTTCGCCGTCTTCCGCAGCCGGCCGTCCCCCTTCTACCTGATGGACGAGGTCGAAGCGGCCCTCGACGACGTCAACCTCCACCGCTTCCTCGATCTCGTGGACGAGTTCCGCGAAGAGGCCCAGCTACTCATCGTCTCGCACCAGAAACGCACGATGGAGTCGGCCGACCTCATCTACGGGGTCACGATGCAGCCGGGTGGGGCGTCCAAGGTCGTGAGCGAGCGACTGCGGCGGGAGGCGACCGCGTCCGCCTGACCGGCCGCAGGGTGACAGGTAACCTCTCCGGGCCATATGGCGCTCGTGATCGTCCTCGTCGTCGTGGCCCTCGTCGTCATCGCCTCGGGCGGTCTCGTCACGGTCGGGAGGAGGCGGAAGGGCAAGTCCGTCACCGCCTCTCCCGAGGTCGTCCGGCACACGGAACCGCCCTCCGAGACAACGGCAGCTCTGCCGACCGAGGCGGCGGGCTCCGCCACTGCGACGACGGCCGGCGCCCGCCCCGTGCTACGGGAGCGTCTCGGCCGAGCGCGGGCCCTTCTCGGCGGCTACATCGACGGCATCCGCGCCCGTTCGGTGGACGAGGGGACCTTCGACGAGCTCGAAGAGGCTCTGATCCTCGCCGACGTAGGTGTCGCGACGACGACGCGGCTCCTCGACGACCTGCGTGCCGGCGTCAGGTCGGGCGACATCGAGGCCACGGCCGAGTCCTTGCTGGAGCGGTTGCGCGCCGACCTCGCGGCGCTCTTCGCAGGTGACGACGGGACGCTCCGGCGAGGGAGCGGTGAAGGGCCCACGGTCTGGCTTTTCGTCGGCGTGAACGGTGTCGGCAAGACGACGTCGATCGGCAAGATCGCAGCGCGTGAGGCACGTGAGGGAGCGGGGGTCGTGCTGGCGGCGGCGGACACGTTTCGTGCGGCGGCGGGCGAGCAGCTCGAGACCTGGGCGGAGCGCTCCTCGGCCGGGATCGTGAGGGGCTCGGAGGGAGCGGACCCCTCGTCTGTCATCTTCGACGCCGTGCAGCACGCTGCCGCCCGCAAGGCGGGCCTTGTCCTGGCGGACACCGCCGGGCGCCTGCACACGAAGACCAACCTGATGGAGGAGCTGCGCAAGGCCCGCCGCATCGCCGAGCGTCCCCCGGGCGAGCTGACCGAGGTGCTACTCGTGCTGGACGCCACCACCGGCCAGAACGGCCTCGTGCAGGCGCGCCAGTTCACCGAGGCGGTCGGGGTGACGGGCATCGTCCTCACGAAGCTCGACGGGACGGCGAAGGGGGGCGTCGTGATCGCCGTCCGCAGCGAGCTCGGCCTCCCCATCAAGCTCGTCGGAGTCGGCGAGGGGGTGGACGACCTCGTCGAGTTCGATCCCGAGGAGTTCGTGGCCGCCCTCTTCGACTAGCTCTCCTCGGGGTCGCCCCGACGCCCATCCTGGGGCGCCTTCGTGGCCGACTAGCCTGGTGCAGCCCATGTTCGAGACGCTTTCTGACCGCTTCGAAGGAATCCTCACGCGGCTGCGCAACCGCGGTCTACTAGGCGACGCCGAGGTCGACGAGGTGCTGCGCGAGATCCGCGTCGCCCTCCTCGAGGCGGACGTCAATCTCACCGTCGCGAGGGACCTGATCGAGCGCATCAGAGCCCGCTGCAGCGGCGCCGAGCTGTCGAAGAGCCTTACCCCTTCCCAGCAGGTCATAAAGGTCGTGAACGAGGAGCTGACGGCGACCCTCGGGGGGGAGCC
>JASHRK010000376.1 GCA_030037405.1 Acidimicrobiales bacterium
GCCGGGTACTGGTGGGAGACGCTCTTCCCCGCCCTCGCCATCGCCTCCTTGGTGGTCTCGGTGAACCTCATCTCCGACGCCGTCGAGTCCGTGCTCATCCAATGACCGTCGCCGCTCCGAGCGAGGTCGACACGGGGATGGCGACCGCCCTCACCCTCGACGTTCGCGATCTCGACGTCACCTACAAGGTGCGAGGCAAGGACCGCCTCACCCTGAGGGACGTCTCTTTCCAGATCGGGCGGCAGGAGTCGTTCGGGCTGGTGGGCGAGTCGGGTTGCGGCAAGTCCACGACCGCCCTCGCCATCACGCGCTACCTGCCGAGAAACGGCCGCATCAGCGCCGGCTCGATCGAGATCAACGGCCAGGACGTCGCGTCGATGGACAAAGAGGCGCTCCGCCGGCTGCGGGCGCGCACGATCTCGGTCGTCTACCAGGAACCGGGGCGTGCCCTCAACCCGTCGATCCGTGTCGGGCGCCAGGTGTCGGAGGCCTTCGTCCTCGCCGGCTGCGACAAGGCAGAGGCATTGGAGAGATCGGCCGACGCCCTCCGGCGGGTGCAGATCTCCGACGCTGCCAGGGTGCTGCGCTCCTACCCTCACCAGCTCTCGGGCGGCATGTTGCAGAGGGTCGTCATCGCCATGGCTCTTGCCTCCGATCCGTCGCTTCTCATCCTCGACGAGCCCACGACCGCCCTCGACGCCACCGTCGAGGCTGAGGTGCTCGACATCGTCGCCTCCCTCCGCCAGGAATTCCAGACCTCCGTCCTCTTCATCAGCCACAACCTCGCCGTCATCGCCAAGATGTGCGACCGCGTCGGGGTGATGTACGCAGGCGAGATCGTCGAGCAGGGGCCGGCGCAGGAGATCTTCGACAATCCCCGGCACCCCTACACCGTCGGCCTTCTCCGCTGCGTCCCGCGCCGTGGCCACCGCAAGGACTACGGCCGCCTCGACACGATCCCGGGTTTCTTGCCGGCGCCGGGGGAGATCCCGGCCGGCTGCGTCTTCGCCCCCCGCTGCGAGCTCGCCCAGGCACGTTGCAGGGAGGAGACGCCGCCGATGTACGAGGTGAGCTCGACGCGGATCTCTCGCTGCCACTTCCACGAGCAGGCGCCCAACCTTCCCCGGGTCACTCCGGAAGACGTCGCCCTCGGCGCGTCCAAGGAGGGTACCGAGCCTGTCATCCAGCTCCGCGGCGTCTCGAAGACCTTCACTTCCCGGGGCCAGCGCGTGCAGGCGGTCGTCGGCGTCGACCTCGATCTGCGCCCAGGAGAAACCCTTGGCCTCGTCGGTGAGTCGGGCTGCGGGAAGACGACTCTCGCCCGCGTCCTCGTCGGTCTCACCTCCCCGGACGAGGGCTCCGTGATCGAGCTGAAGGGGGAGGCGCTCGCCGCGGACTGCCCCAAGCGGAGCCGGGAGCAGCTCCGCTCGATGCAGATCGTCTTCCAGAACCCCGACTCCGCCCTCAACCGACGCCACAGCGTGCGCCACATCATCGGGAGGGCGCTCTCGAAGCTGGCAGGGCTCTCCGGCGAGGAGCGTGAGGCGCGCCTCGTCGAGATAGTGCATTCGGTACGGATGGAGGAACGTCACCTCCCGATGCGCCCGGCGCAACTTTCCGGGGGGCTGAAGCAGCGCGTCGCCATTGCCCGGGCCTTCGCCGGCTCGCCGCGGGTGCTCGTCTGCGACGAGCCGACATCCGCTCTCGACGTCTCGGTGCAGGCTGCCATTCTCAATCTGCTTGCCGACCTGCAGAACCGTGAGCAGGTGAGCTACGTCTTCATCTCCCACGACCTCGGCGTGGTGCGGTACCTGGCCGATCAGATAGCCGTCCTCTACCTCGGCCGCGTCATGCAGTACGGGCCGGCCGAGACGGTCTTCAACGGACCTCATCACCCCTACACCGAGGCGCTCCTTTCGGCGGTACCCAGCCTGGACGGGACGGTGCGGGACCGCATCCGGCTGACCGGCGAGATCCCGAGCCCGGCGAACCCGCCGACAGGCTGCGTCTTCCACACGCGTTGCCCGCGCAGGCTTTCGAGCGGGATCTGCGAATCCACCGAGCCGCCCCTCGTCGAAGCGGAGCCGGGCCACATGATGCGCTGCCACATCCCGATCTCAGAGCTGCGGGAGATACGGGCACAGGCGAACGGGCCAGAGGCACAGCCGAACGGGCCAGAGGCACAGCGGTACGGGCCAGAGGCACAGCGGTACGGGCCAGAGGGGCAGCCGAACGGGCCAGGGGCACAGCCGAACCAGCCAGAGGCACAGGCGAGCCAGGCCACATGATGCGTCACCACATCCAATCACATCCCGACTCTGACCTCAGAGTCACGAAAGGGGCTGTCATGGACATCAATGACCGTGCCGAGCACGAACTCGAGGTCGACTACGACGCCTGCACGGACCACGAGCAGGAGCGCGAGCGCGAGCACGAGCGCGAGCTCGAGCGCCTGCGCCATGCCGAGGCCGACCACGAGCGCCTCGACGAGCTGCGAAGAGGCCACGGGCCGATCCCTGAGCACGTCATCGACGAGTTCGTCGCCGGCAGGCTCACGCGCCGCGACTTCCTCCGCCGGGCAAGCGCCGTCGGCATCGGGCTCCCGATCGCCGGAGCCATCGCGAAGGCGATCGATCCGGTCGGTGCAGAGAGAGCGGCGACGAAGGCGATGAAGGCGCGGGCGGAGGCCGCGGCGACGGCGCCCAAGGCGAAGGCAGGGGCGACGATCCGCGCCGGCATGGTGGTGCCCACCGGGGCTATCAACCCGCTCAC
>JASHRK010000377.1 GCA_030037405.1 Acidimicrobiales bacterium
TGGGGTCGGCCGACGCCGAGCCGAGGGTCGCCCGCCAGTGATAGAGGATCTCGGGAACGTGGACTATCTCCTCGTCGGAGAGGCGCTCGGTCGCCCGCAGCATCAGGTCGTAGTCCTGGGCGCCGTCGAACTCGCTTCGCAGTCCTCCGATCTCGTCCAGCAGGGACCGGGCGACGACGAGCACATGGCACATGTAGGCGTTGGAGAGCAAGAGGTCAGGCGACCAGCCCGGCTTGAAGGCGGGCATCATGCGCCGCCCCGACTCGTCGATCTTGTCCTCGTCCGAGTAGACGAGGCGGGCGGCCGGATGGGCGGCGATGGCGGCCTCGAGCCGGCTGAGGGCGTTGGGCGCCAGCTCGTCGTCGTGGTCGAGGAAGACCACCCAGTCCCCCCTCGCCCCTTCCAGGCAGCCACTCGTCGCTGCCGAGATGCCGCCGTTCTCGCTTCGCGAGCGGACGCTTATGCGCGGGTCGAGGGCGGCTATCTGGCGGAGGCGCTCGGCGAGCACTCTGTCGCCGGAGGCGTCGTCGGTCAGCCTGAGCTCGAAGTGCGGGAAGTCCTGAGCGAGCACGGAGCCGACGCACCGGTCGATAGCCCAGATCGGGGTGCGGTAGCACGGTACGACGACGCTGAAGCGGGGCCGGTGGCCGGGCGCCGGTGGTCGGGTGGCGGCGCGCTCGACGCCTGCGCCGGCGCCGACGCTCACCGGCTCGCCCCGCGATCGCAGCCACTTCCGGTAGGCGAGGTCGTCGTCGGTCGCGTCCTTCGGGTAGGTGGCGAAACGCTCGAGCTTCACCGGGTGCTCGGCGGCCGGCACGCCCGAGCGAGAGACCTCGCTCGCCAGCCACTCGAGCGCCGACCAGAGGCGTCGACTGTCGTGCCGCTGGCGCAGGTGGTCCACTGCCCAGGGCGACTCTTGTGGCAGCGGGGGCGTCACGAATGCGTCGTGTCCGCCCCGTGAGGCGAGGAGCACCTCGTAGAGCTCGTGCTGGCTCGCGAGCACGCCCCTCTCGTCGCCCGTGCCGGCTGCCTCATGGCGAAGCGCCGGGTCGAGGCTGGTAGGTGTGCCGGAGACCTCGACGCCGAGGGATGCGAGCCAAGCCGAGACCTCGACCGTCCACCGGTCTGGGCACTCGAGCGCGTCCTCGTAGGCGGTGACGAGGACAGGTAGGCCGGCGAGGCCCGACAGTGCCAAGTGGGCATAGCGCTCCCACAAGGCGAGCCCGGTCGGGATGGAGACGGCGTCGCGGGTGGCAAGCGACCGGGCCACTTCGAGGGGATGGCGCACGACGAGGACCGCCCCGAGAGGGCGGTCGAGCGTATGGCGCCAGAACGGGAGGAGCAGGGCGGTGCGCGGGTCCTTCCACACGACCGGGCTCGCCGAGGAGTCGAAGGCCCGCTCGAAGACCGTCTTTGCTCTTGGTGCCATCGGAGCGAGGACGGCGGGGACTTCCTTCCCACGGACCTCAGGGGGGTCGTCCCAGGCGCGGCCCAGCCTGGCGAGAAGCTGGTCGGAGAGCGCCATGAGAGACTGGCTCTCGAAGTGGCCGCGGGCATTGCCGTGGCGGGCGCCGAGCAGGTCGACCGCCCGCGGAAGTTGCATCCCCATCTCACCGAGCGCTGCCGCGATAGCCGAGGTGCCGCTCCGGTGCATCCCCACGACGAGAACGCATGGAGGGCGGAGTCTGTCAGGAGTGAGCGCCATTGGTAGGTATCCGGACCGCTCTCCCTGTCCTAGCCGAAGCGGTCGCGTGCCGCAATACTACGCGGTGACGGTCAGGATCTGCGACGATAGACAAGTGATGACACTGTCCTCTCGGCGAAGAACGGCATGAGTGCATTGACGGTTCCGGGGACGGCCACCGAGCTTCTCGGCCGCCGCGTGCGCTTGCGGCCTCTCCACGAGGACGATTTCGAAGCCTGGTACGAGGTTCGCACGAGGTGCCGCGACTGGCTCCTCCCCTGGGAACCCCGGCCGGCCGGGGCGCCATACCCTCCTGAGGACCATGCCAGCTTCCTCGCTCGCTGCTCTATGCGTGAACGAGAGAGGCAACTCGGCACGGGCTATGGTTTTGGCATCTTCGCCGCCGGGAAGTTCGTGGGCGAGATCAATCTCTCCTCGGTCCAGAGAGGGCCGTTCCAGAATGCCTACGTCGGGTATTGGGTCGATCAGTTGCAAGCAGGCAGAGGCTATGTTCCCGAGGCCTGTGTCGTGCTCTTCCGCCTCGCCTTCGAGGAGCTCGGTCTCCATCGGCTGCAGATATCGATCATCCCCCGCAACCGGCCGAGCCGGCGGGTGGCGCAGAAGCTCTGGCTCCGAGGGGAGGGGATAGCGCTGCGCTACCTGGAGATCGACGGCAGGTGGGAGGACCACGTGCGCTACGCCATCACCGCCGAGGAGTGGCAGGAGCGGAGGGACCGGTACCTACGCCAGTGGATCAGCGTCCCCCCGGACCGCAACGGCGGCTGAAAGGGCTCCTAGGGCTGACCGAACCCGACGAAACCGTTCCAGTACATCGGGAAATAGCCGACGTCGGTGCCCGGCTCCTCCGCCTGGATGATGGTCTCGGTGCCGTAGGGCCCTGAGCCGACGTACATGGCGACGTGCGTGATCGGCCAGGGACCGTCGTCCGGGAACCAGTAGAAGATCAGGTCGCCAGGCTCGATCTGGCTGGCGGTCACCGGTGTCGAGGCGTAGTACTGCGGCGTCGCCCCGTGCTCGAGATAGACGCCCGCAGCCTCCCAGGCGAGCATCGTGAGGCCAGAGCAGTCGACGCCTGCCTGGCTGGCGCCGCCCCAGACGTAGGGCACTCCGATGTAGCTCTCCGCTGCCGCCACCGCCTCTTCACCCTCGGGGTTCGTCCCGGCCGGGGAGAGCGGGACCCCTACAGGGCCGCTGGAGCCGGCGGCTCCAGCGGCCGTCCCTGCTCCGGCTTGGTTGCTCGCCGTCGGGTTGGCGTCGGCGACCGCCTCCGCAGCTTCCGCCGCCTGCTGAGCGGCGGCGGCTGCAGCTTCCGCCGCGGCCTTTTCTGCTGCGGCTCGTGCCGCCGCCTCCTCCTCGGCCTTGCGCCGGGCGACGGCTGCCTCGTACTCCACCATCTCGTGAGCGAGCTGGCCCCGCACGAGATGGAGGATGTCGGTGATCTGGGTCGTCTTGGCCCGAGCCGCCGCTGCCGCTTCGCCTGCCTTCTTGAGGGCCGTCTCGGCCGCGTCCTCCTGCTCCTCGCGCAGCTGCTTCTCGGCCTTCAGCTCGAAAGTGGCGTTGTCGAGCGCGAGCACGTCGTCGTGGAGAGTCGTCGCGACCGAGCTCCCGTAGACGGCGACGCTCTGGCCGTCGGAGATGTTGGGTTGCAGCAGGGAGGCAAACTGAGCTGCCGCCCCATCGTCTGTGACGTACGCCTCGACGGCAGCCTGGCGGAGCCGGATCTTCGCCTTTGCCAGCTGCGTCTCGCGCACCTTCAGCTGCTTGTCTGTGGCGGCGACGAGACGCTTGTCCTTGGCGACGGCGACCTGGTCCTCGTCGTAGGCCTCGGCGGCGATCGTCACCTGCTGCTGATCGTTCGACAGCTGCGTCGCGAGGGCGGCGGCGCGAGCCCTCGTGCCCTCGATCTGGGTACGAGTCGGAGTCGAGGCGAGGGCGATGGTGCTCGGGATCCCGAGCATCGCGGCGAGTGTCAGCGCGACACCGAGTGGCACGCCACGCGCGATCCGGCGCCCTGAGCGCAGGAGCCCCCGTTGCATCACCAACAACATTGCCAACATCAGCACCAGCTTGTCAACGTTCGCTTTGGCTGGGTTCGCTGGGCTGGGCGGGCGGGGACCTACCGACCCGGGTTGTGGTTGAGCTTTTGTACCGCATCGGGCGCACAACCTCAACCACTTCTCCCCGGCGCCCGCTCGACCACTTGGCCGCAATCGGGCGGTAGCGTCGGTAGTCCACAGCTCCACCCGCAGCACAGGGCGGCACAAGGCAGCACAAGGGCGGTACAAGAGGGACAGATGGACATCGTCACAGCGCAGACGCGCCAGGGACGGATCTCCGGTGAGAGGGTGGCAGAGGATCTCGTGGTATTCCGCGGCATCCCTTACGCCTCGCCGCCGACCGGCGAGAACCGCTTTCGACCTCCCGGTCCGCCTCCTACATGGACCGGGACCCGCCAGGCGACGACCTTCGGGCCGATCAGCCTGCAACCGCCGCCCAATCTCATGAGCTCGATCCCCGGTGATGCGACGGACCAGTCGGAGGACTGCCTCTACCTGAACGTGTACACCCGAGCCGTCGACGACGGGCGCCGGCCCGTGATGGTCTTTTTCCACGGAGGCGGTTTCGTGGGCGGGACCTCTACCTCGACGCTGTACTCGGGCGAGCATCTCGCTCGTGAAGGAGCCGTCGTGATCGGCGTCAACTACCGTCTCGGCGCTCTGGGCTGGCTCGGGCACCGGTGCCTTGCCGAGGGTGGCGGGCGTCCGGCCGGTTTCGCCAACTGGGGGTTGCAGGACCAGTTGGCGGCCCTGCAGTGGGTGAAGCTGAATGCCCGCTCCTTCGGCGGCGACCCGAGACGAGTGACGGTCTTCGGGGAGTCTTCCGGAGCGATGTGCATTGCGGCGTTGCTTGCCACCGACGCTGCCGGCCGTCTCTTCAACCGGGCGATCCTGCAGAGCGGCGCTGCGCTTGCCATGGGGGTGGACTCGGCAGAGTCGATCGCAACCGAGCTGGCTCGAGAGCTCGGTTGCGACGAGATCTCCAGGGAGGCGCTCCTACCCGTCCCAGGCGAAGAGATCGTGGCGGCGCAGCGTGCGATCAACGGCCGTCTCGACTTCGTCGGGCTCCCCTACCAACCCGTCGTCGACGGCGGTCTGCTCAAGTCCCACCCGGCCGTGGCGATCGCCAACGGCAGCGCGGCGACCGTGGACCTGCTGGCGGGGACGAACCGTGACGAGTGGCGTTTCTGGGCGATGGGAGCACGAGACGATATGGACGAGTACCACCTGGAGCAACTCGTCGCCCGCCACATCGAAGCTACGGGCCTGGGCGAGTCACTGACGGCGGCCGAGGTCATCGCTGCCTACGAGCAGGCACGGCGTTCCCGAGGCGATCCCACGTCGCCGCTGGAGATCTACACCGCTCTCGCCTCGGACTGGATCTTCCGGCTGCCGGCGATGCGGCTCGCCAGCGCTCACAGCACCGGTACCGGGCCGGGGCGAACTTACGCCTACCTGTTCGACTGGGAGTCGCCTTTCGGCGGTGGAGCGCTCGGGTCGTGCCACGCCCTCGAGCTGCCGTTCGTCTTCGGGACGTGCGTGCACCCCGTCGTGGCGCTCTTCGCCGGCGGAGGCGAGGAGGCGGAGGTCCTCAGCTCGAGGATGCGAGAGGCTTGGGCCAACTTCGCCGCCACCGGGGATCCCTCGGGGGAGTTGGTCGGGCACTGGCCGCAGTACGAGCCGTCAGGGCGACTTACGAAGCGGCTCGGCAAGGTCGTGGAGGTGCTCGAGAGCCCGATGGAGGCCGAGCGGTCGTTGCTCGACTCGGCTTTTGGAGCGTACGGCGAGATCGAGAGCGCGATCATGAGGCGGGTCGCTCTTCCGCGGGCCGAACCATGAACCTGGGAGGATTCAGGACCTGCGGGTGGTCCGCCCGGATACGCGGGATCGGCGGAGACGGGCGGGATCGGCGGAGACCGGCGGCGGGCGGGGACGTAGCCCAACGGCAGAGGCAGGGCGCTTAAAACGCCTCCAGTGAGGGTTCGAGTCCCTCCGTCCCCACCTTGTGATGTCGCGAGTCATCGTGGACTCATGTCGCGAGACATCGTAGACATCACGAGCCCGACGAGACCTGTCTCTGGTAGTCCCTGGATGGGTCGATGGTCATGCGCTGGATGACGGTGCCGTCGAGGGTCAAGACCCTGACGTCTGCTCCGGCGACGAGGAGCAGGACCCGGGCGCCGGCGTGCGCTCGCCCGAGACCCAGGTGACGGAGCTTGCCGAGATA
>JASHRK010000378.1 GCA_030037405.1 Acidimicrobiales bacterium
GGTACCTGGCGACGGACCAGTGGCGCTACGAGGGCGGCCGGGCCGACGTGCTGTCGACGCCGCTCGGCGAGGGTCGCTTCGCCGGCAAGTCCGTGGCCGACTTGAACGCCTACGCCGCCCGCCTGGGGTGGCTCGGGTCCCATCCCGCCTTCGACCGCAACCCGCTCGACCTGGCGGACCAGGCCGACGCCGCCGGCCAGGCCGTCGAGGACTACGTCGTCGGAGAGCTGCGATCGGGCCGCATGCGATTTGCCGCCAACGACCCGGACGCGCCGGCGAACTTCCCCCGGGTGCTCACCGTATGGCGCTGCAACCTCCTCGGATCGTCCGGGAAGGGTCACGAGTACTTCCTCCGCCACCTCCTCGGTGCCGACAACGCCGTGGCGGCGCAAGAGTCCCCACCCGAGGCTCGGCCCGCCGAGGTGGTCTGGCGGGAGGAGGCGCCCGTCGGGAAGCTCGACCTCTTGGTCGACGTCGACTTTCGGATGGTCTCGACCGGCATCTACGCCGACGTGGTGCTGCCGGCGGCCACCTGGTACGAGAAACATGACCTCTCCTCGACCGACATGCACCCCTTCGTGCATTCGTTCAACCCCGCCATCGCCCCGCCCTGGGAGGCGAGAAGCGACTTCGACCTCTTCAGCGACCTCGCCACCGAGTTCTCCCGTCTCGCCAAGGGCCGCCTCGGCGTCCGCCGCGACGTCATGGCCGTCCCGTTGGGCCACGACAGCCCCGACGAGTGCGCCCAGCCAGGAGGCCGAGCCCTCGACTGGGCGGCCGGGGAGTGCGAGCCCCTCCCCGGGAAGACCATGCCACGGCTCGTGGTCGTCGAGCGCGACTATCCGGGCCTGGCGGATCGCTGGCGGGCACTCGGGCCGCTCCTCGACACTCTTGGCGCGACGACCAAGGGCGTGACGCTCCCGGTCGGCGAGGAGGTCGCCTGGCTCGTCGAACGCAACGGGACGGTGCGGGGCGGGGCGGCGGACGGCCGCCCCCGGATAGACCGTGACGACCTGTTCTGCGAGGCCATCCTCGCTCTCTCCGGAACGACCAACGGGCGCATGGCCGTCGCCGGTTTCGAGAAACTGGAGGAGCGCACCGGGACGGCGCTCGCCGACCTGGCCCACGAGCGGGCAGGGGACCGCATCACCTTTGCCGACACGGTCACCCAGCCCCGCTCGGTCATCTGCTCGCCCGAGTGGTCGGGGGCCGAGTCCGAGCGGCGCCGTTACGCCCCCTTCACCGTCAACGTCGAGCGCCTGAAGCCCTGGCACACCCTCACCGGCCGCCAGCACTTCTTCTTGGACCACGAGTGGATGGCCGAGCTCGGGGAGATGCTGCCCACCTACCGCCCTCCACTCGACATCGGCGGCACTTTCGGCGACCAGCGACGCCCGGAGCTCGGAGAGGCTCAGCTCGTGGCCCGCTACCTCACCCCTCACTCGAAGTGGTCGATCCACTCGGAGTACCAGGACAACCTCCACATGCTGAACCTCTTCCGGGGCGGACCCGTCATCTGGGTGAACGACCTCGACGCCAAGCGCATCGGTGTGGCCGACAACGACTGGATCGAGGCCTACAACCGCAACGGGGTGACGGTCGCCCGGGCCGCCGTCACCCACCGGGTGCCGCCCGGGACGGTCCTCATGTACCACTCGATAGATCGCCACATCCAGATGCCCGTCTCCGAAGCCTCCGGGCTCCACGGCGGGACTGACAACTCGCTCACCCGGGTGGTGATGAAGCCCTCTCACCTGATCGGCGGCTACGCCCAGCTGTCAGCCGGCTTCAACTACTACGGGCCGACCGGCTCGCAGCGCGACGAGATCGCCGTCCTCCGGCGCCGCTCCCAGGAGGTCGAGTTCTAGGGATGCGGATCATGGCCCAGGTGTGCATGGTGATGAACCTCGACAAGTGCATCGGCTGCCACACCTGCTCGGTCACCTGCAAGCAGACCTGGACCAACCGGCCCGGCATGGAGTACGTCTACTTCAACAACGTCGAGACGAAACCCGGGCTTGGCTACCCCGCCCGCTACGAAGACCAAGAGCAGTGGAAGGGGGGCTGGACCCTCGACCGGAAGGGCCGTCTCACCCTGAAGGCGGGCAGCCGGGTCAAGCGTCTCCTCTCCATCTTCTGCAACCCCGACCTGCCCACGATCGAGGACTACCACGAGCCCTACAGCTACGACTACGCCCACCTCATCACCGCCCCTGCCGGCACGAAGGCTACCTCGATCTCGACCCGCTCGGCCCTGACGGGACGGGAGATGAATCCGCGCTGGGGAGCGAACTGGGAGGACGACCTGGCCGGGGCACCGGCGCGGGCGCTCGAGGATCCGAACATCGTGGCGATGCAAGAGAAGGTCAAGCTCGACTTCGAGTCGGTCTTCATGTTCTACCTGCCGCGTATCTGCGAGCACTGCCTCAACCCCTCCTGCGTCGCCTCGTGCCCGTCGGGGGCGATGTACAAGCGGGAGGAAGACGGCATTGTCCTCGTAGACCAGGACCGCTGCCGGGGGTGGCGTTTCTGCGTGTCGGGATGCCCGTACAAGAAGGTGTACTTCAACCATCGCACCGGCAAGGCCGAGAAGTGCACCTTCTGCTTCCCCCGCGTCGAGGCAGGGATGCCGACGGTCTGCTCGGAGACCTGCGTCGGGCGCCTCCGCTACCTCGGGCTCATGCTCTACGACGCCGACCGGGTCTTAGCTGCCGCGGCCAGCAAGGACCCCGCCGACCTGTACGAGGCCCAGCTCGGCGTGTTCCTCGACCCGGCCGACCGATCGGTCGCGGCCGAGGCGGAGCGACAGGGGATCCCCCACGACTGGGTGCAGGCGGCTCGCCGCTCGCCCACCTACGCCTTGATCGCCCGCCACCGGGTCGCCCTGCCGCTCCACCCCGAGTACCGGACCATGCCGATGGTCTGGTACGTCCCCCCGCTCTCCCCGGTGGCCGACGTCACCGCAGCGTCCGGCTACGACGACGCCGACCCTGACGCCGTCTTTGCCGCCATCGACACGCTGCGCATACCCGTCGAGTACCTGGCGAACCTCTTCGCCGCCGGCGAGGTCGGCCCCGTCCGCACCGCCCTGCGCCGCCTGGCCATGGTGCGCGCCGTCATGCGCGCCCACCAGCTCGGCCAGCACCCCGCCGTCGACCCAGCCGACGTCGACATGTCCGGAGACGATGCCGAAGACCTCTTCCGCCTCCTCGCCATCGCCCGCTACGAGGACCGCTACGTCGTCCCGCCCGCCCATGCCGAGGACGCGGGACGGCTCCTCGCCCAACACGACCTGTCGGGCTGCTCGCTCGAGGTCGAAGGCGGCCCCGGCATGGGCGGCGCCGGGCCGCCCGCGGAAAGCGTCGCCAGCTTCCACCTCCGCCCCGGCGGGACCGGTGAGCCCTCGGTGGCCGGCAGGGACCGGCGTGGCCGGCTGCACCTACGAGTGACGGAGAGCCCGGTGTGAGGCGCCTCGCCGCCGCGAAAGTGTTCGGCTGCGCATCGGTGCTGCTGAGCTACCCCGGCGAGGGCTTCGGGGACGACCTGGCGGCAGTGACCGGAGCGGCGGCCACGCTTCCGGCCGGGCCGGCTCGGGCGCGGATCGAGTCGGCGGCGGGCTGGCTCGGGGGCCTCGCCGCTCTCGAGGCGCAGGCCGGCTACGTGGACACCTTCGACCTGAGCCGCGGGGTGTGCCTCTACCTCACCTACTACCGCCACGGCGACACCCGGGAGCGTGGCATGGCGCTCACGGCGCTCGTGGACGCCTACCGGTCGGCAGGTTTCCGGGTCGTCCCCGGCGAGCTGCCCGACTACCTTCCCGCACTCTTGGAGCTGGCCGCCGCGAGACCGGCCGGCGCAGCGATGCTCGCCGAGCACCGCATGGCGCTCGATGCCCTGCGCCTCGCCTTGGAGAACGCGAAGAGCCCCTACTCGGGCGTCCTCGCCGCGGTGTGCGACGCCCTCCCCGGGCCGACGCGACGAGACCGTGAGGCGCTGCACCGCTACCGCTCCCAGGGTCCCCCGTCCGAGCAGGTCGGCCTCGAGCCCTTCGCACCGCCCGAGGTGCTTGGCGAGAAGGTGACCCTCAGATGAGCGGGATCACCGGCTTCCAGCTCTTCTGGTGGGTGATCCTTCCCTACCTGGCGCTCGCCACCTTCGTCATCGGCCACATCTGGCGATATCGCTACGACCAGTTCGGCTGGACGAGTCGTTCCACCGAGCTGCAGGAGAAGAAGCTGCTCAAGTGGGGCGGCCCCATCTTCCACTACGGCACTTTCGCCGCCATCGCCGGCCATGTCATCGGGATCTTGATCCCCGAGCGCTGGACCGCCGACATCGGCATCCCCGAGACCGCCTACCGATGGTTCTCGGCCGGAGCCGGGACGCTCGCGGCGGTGCTCATCATCATCGGCGTCGGTGTCTTGGCAGGGCGCCGGCTCTTCGTCGCCCGGGTGCGGGCGACCACCAGCCCGGTCGACTGGGTCGCCCTCATCCTCCTCGCCATCGTGATCGTCCTCGGCATCGCCG
>JASHRK010000379.1 GCA_030037405.1 Acidimicrobiales bacterium
AGCGCGCCGTCGCCGCCTCGGCGCGGATCTGGTGCATGGCGGGCCAGATGTAGTCGAAGAACTGGATCTCGGCGCAGGGGCGCAAGCCCCGTATCGCCTGACCGATCCCCCTGCCGATGATGTTGGCCTCCGCCAGCGGAGTGTTGTAGCAGCGCGCCACGCCATAGGTCTTCTGCAACCCGCGAGTGGTGCCGAAGACCCCGCCTTTGCCCTCGACCTTGTCCATCACCTCCTCCGGCGCGTCCGCCACGTCCTCGCCGAAGACGCGTATCCGCTCATCTGCCGCCATCAGCTCGTGGATGGTGAGGCGGATGGCGTCGCCTATGCCGACGGGCTCGCCCCTCGTGACGGGCTCGCCCCCCGTGACAAGGTTGCCGTCCAGGTCGACCTCGTGCCGAGCGCTGGCTGCGTCGCCCGGCTCACCCGGGTCGGGAATCGACGGCAGCTTGAGCACGTGTTGGGTGACGCTCGATGGGTCTGGCCGTCTCGCCTCGAGGGCCTCTTTCGCCGCTTGGGCGACGAGCTCGCGGGTGGATCGGCGGATCTCGCCTGCCTCCTCGGCGCTGAAGACGTTGGCTGTCACGAGCTCGCTCTCGAGGCGGTCTATGGGGTCGTGACTAGCTTCGAGGGCAAGCTCCTCTGCGGCCCGATACTTGGACTGCGTGTCCTGAGAGGAATGCGAGTACGGGCGGGTGACGGTGGCGTGGATAAGTCCCGGTCCCTCGCCTGCGCGTACCCGCGCGATCGCCTCGGCCCCCTTCGTCCGGGCGGCGAAGTAGTCCGTCCCGTCGAACTTGGCGATCGCAAGACCTCTGAAGCCGCTCACAAGCTCGAAGATCGGTGCCGGAGCCTGGTCCGAAGCCCGCACGGAGATGGCGTACCCGTTGTCGGCGACGAGGAAGAGCACCGGCAGATGGAGACGACACGCCGTGTTCAAGCTCTCCCAGAATTCCCCTTCCGAGGTCGCCCCCTCGCCGAGGGACACATAGGTCACCTCGTCGCCGAAGGCGGTACAGCCCGGCAACGAGCGGGGGGCGATGTAGCGGGAGGCCTCGGCGCAACCGACGGCCGGGAGGCACTGGCTGCCGGTCGGGCTCGTCTGGGAGACGATGTTCAGCTTCGGCGCCCCCCAGTGGGAGGACATCTGTCGCCCTCCCGAGTTCGGGTCTTCCGCCGACCCGACGGCCTGCAGGAGGACCTCCTTCGGCGTGACGCCAAGGGCGAGCACGAGAGCGAGGTCGCGGTAGTAGGGGAAGAACCAGTCGTAGCCGGCGCGGAGCGAGCGGGCGAGACCCAGCAGCAGCACCTCGTGGCCGGCGCCGGAGATCTGGAAGAAGACGTGTGACTGCCTTTGCAGGGTTATCTCGCGGTCGTCGATGGCCCGCGAGATGCAGGCGAGCCGGAAGTCCTCCACGAGCTCGGTGGTGGGGAAGCCTCGGTAGGTGTTCCCGGACCTGTTCGAGATCCTGCCGTTGCCACGCGGGTGGCCGACACTGTGGGCGGCGAGGCTGTCGAGGTCGTCTCCTCGGGCAGCGACTTCACCGGGACCGCCCCGTGCCCGCCGCTCGGAGGACTTGGATGCTCTGGCCATCTGCCCTCACCTTAGAGGCTTGCTCAGGGAAAGCGACTTATGGACATGCTCCTCCTAGACTCTGAGAATGCGCTGGGCGCTCGAGGACACGCCCGAGCAGGCAGCCTTCAGGGAGGAGCTCAAGAGCTACCTCGCCGGGGTGCTTCCTCGCGGCTGGGTGGAGGCGCTCGAGACCCGGGACGAGGAGGCCTTTGCAAGGGTGCGGAGGGGTTTCGACGTCTTCGAGTGGATGGCGACGATCGGTCGGAGCGGATATGCCGCCCCGCTGTGGCCCACGGAGCACGGCGGGCTCTCGGGCGAGGCGTGGACGCAGCAGGTAGTTCGGGAGGAGCTGGAGCGTCATCGCCTCCCCATCTTCGGCCTCAACTTGCTCGGAGTGGGCCTCGCCGGGCCGACCATCATCGCCCATGGGACAGAGGAGCAGAAGGCGCGCTACCTGGCCAAGATACTGACGGGCGAGGAGATCTGGTGCCAGCTCTTCTCGGAGCCGGGCGCCGGCTCCGACCTCGCCTCCCTCGCGACGAGGGCGGTACGCGACGGCGAGGAGTGGGTGGTGAACGGGCAGAAGGTCTGGACGAGCATCGCCCAGCTCGCCCGCTTCGGCATGCTGCTCGCCCGCAGTGACCCGAACGTCCCCAAGCACGAGGGCCTGACCTACTTCATCGTGGACATGCATGCCACCGGGGTGGAGGTGAGGCCACTCCGCCAGCTGACCGGCTCGGCGGAGTTCAACGAGGTCTTCTTCGCCGACGTGCGTGTGCCTGACGCCAACCGGGTGGGAGCCGCCGGCGACGGCTGGCGATGTGCCCGCACGACGCTCATGAACGAGCGCGTGGCCCTTGCCGGCCTATCAATCGATTCCGTTTCCGTCACAGGAGGCGTGCGCAAGGATCCCTGGGAGAGCGCCCTCGATCAGGTGCCGGATCGTACGGACCCCGTCATGCGCCAGAGGCTGGCGCGAGTGTTCTCCCGCCAGATCGTCAAGGAGACGACGGCCTTCCGGTCGACTGCCGCACGGCTCGCAGGCGAGGAGCCGGGGCCCGAGGGAGGCGTCTCGAAGGTCTTCAACGCCGAGCTGAACCAGCTCCGGACGGACACCATCGACGCCGCCGGTCTCTCCTCCCTCGCCTGGGAGACGGGCGTCGCGGGCACAGGCACCCCCGAAGAGGCGCGAGCGGGAGCGTTCCTCCGGGCGCGGGCGAACACGATAGAGGGGGGAACCTCGGAGGTGCTGCGGAACCAGATCGCAGAGCGGATCCTCGGCCTCCCGCGGGACCCGGACCCCGACAGGGGCTTGTCGTGGTCCGAGACGAGGAGGACCACGTGAGCCGTCGGTGGCGACTGGAGAAGTGAGGCTCGACCCGAGGAGGCTGCGTCTCGAGGAGGCTGCGTCCCGAGGCCCTTGGCCGGCGGACGCCATCTGCGATAACTCCTCGCTCCGGGCCGGAGGAAGCGAGCGCTCGAAGTTGCATTATGGTGATAGCGAGAGTGTCCAGAGAAAGGAGGACAAGTGCTCGCTGACATCCTCGGCCCCGACTTGATCATCGTGATCGTCGTCGCCGTTATCGTCCTCCTCTTCGGCGGCAGCAAGCTGCCGAAGTTGGCTCGTGGACTCGGGAGCGCGTCGCACGAATTCAAGAAGGGCCTCGAAGAGGGAGCTGCCGACTCGAAAGCTTCGAGCGTCTCCCCGTCGAGCTCGGCAGCTGCTCCGCCGAGCATCCCGACAGAGTCGTCCGAGCCGGTCGAGAAGGACTAGAGCGGCACCTGAGCGGTAACGCAGGAGTAAAGCCGCAGCGGCACCGCATGGGCTGGGCCGCGCACCTGATCGTCGACGTAGCCCTCGGCATCGGTCTCGTCATCGCCGGCTTGCACGGGCACGGTGACGGCTACCTGGCCCTGGATGCCGCCGGGGCCTACCTGCTCCTCGTGAACCTCTTCACCAAAGGGCGCGGGGGATGGAGGCCGCTCCCGCGCCTCGTGCACAGGCTCCTCGACGGCGCAGTGGCTGTCGCTCTCCTCGCTTCGCCGCTCCTCGTCTGGAGGCTCGGTGCCCACGTCGACCTCTTTGCCACCTGCATGGCCGAGGCCGTCGGGCTCATCCTCGTGCGCGACGCCCTCGTGACCGACCATCGAGCTCGGCGCCCGCGCCAGGCTCCTCAGTCGCCTGCGCCGATCGACGTCGCGGCACGGGAGTCCTCGCCCGCGGGGGCAGGGGGAGTGGCGGGGGCAGGGGGAGTGGCGGGGGCAGCCCGAGCGATGGGGCGGGCCACCTCCACGCTCGCCGGGAACGTGCCCGTCGCCGCCCGGCGCGCAGGCGTCGTCACAGGCAGGGCAAGACGTGCCGCCCGCGCCCTCCGTGACGTCAGTCGTGACGTCCGTGATGCCCGTACCGGCGGTTCCGGCCGCGTTTGGCCCGGCCCGAGGAGCGATGGCTAATGTCGGCCGCATGAGCCGACCGAGCGAGAACGACGGGCGCGCGGGCGGCAAGCGTCGGCCCTGGCGCCTCGCCGTGCCGGTCCTCGTGCTGTGCGGGCTCGGGGCGCTCCTCTCCGGTTGCAACTTCAACGGCCCCACCTTCGGCGAGTCCCACGGCGTCGACGTCCAGGGCCACGACATCGCCAAGCTCTACTCGGGCATGGTGATCGCCGGGCTCGTCGTCGCCGCCATCGTCTGGTCGCTCATCTTCTGGTGCATCTATCGCTACCGGCGCAGGGGGCGCGACGAGATCCCCAAGCAGTTCCAGGACCACCCGCTCTTGGAGATGACCTACACGATCATCCCTCTCATTATCGTCATCGTGATCTTCGTCTTCACGGTGATCACGGAGAACGAGGTGGACTCCCTCTCCCATCCTGCCGCCGCGACGGTGACGGTCACCGGCTTCCAGTGGGGATGGATCTTCCACTACCACGACGCCGACGGTCTCACCGTCCGCACCACAGGAGCGCACGAAGACCTGCCCTCGGCCTACACGGCCTCGATCTACCCCCAGCTCGTGCTCCCCGACAACGAGACGACGAAGATCATCCTCGAGTCCGACGACGTGATTCACGCCTGGTACGTGCACGCCTTCGACTTCGACCGCTTCGCGCAGCCGGGCATTCACAACGAGTTCGAGATCACACCCGACCGGATCGGCGTCTACCCGGGCCAGTGCATTGAGTACTGTGGCCTCTACCACTCCGAGATGCTCTTCAGCGTGGCCGTGGTGTCACAGAAGACGTACAAGGAGTGGCTGAGCTACAACGAGCACCACCAGGGAACGCAACCGAAGCACTTCACGAAGGGCTTCGACGAAACGATATGACCACTCTCGTCACCCATCCAGAGTCCCTCTCCCTCCCCGAGGAAGAGCACGGCACGAGCGGCCTTCTCAAGTGGATCACGTCCACCGACCACAAGGTGATCGGCAAGAGCTACACGATCACTGCGTTCGTGTTCTTCCTCATCGCCGGCTGCATGGCGATGCTCATCCGCACCCAGCTCGCCTCCCCGGACAACACCTTCGTCTCCCAGCACGTCTACAACGAGCTGTTCACGATGCACGGCAGCATCATGATGTACCTGTTCGCCGGGCCCTTCGCCTTCGGCGGCCTCGCCAACTTCATCGTGCCCCTGCAGGTTGGCGCGCCGGACATGGCCTTCCCTCGCCTGAACGCCCTCTCGTACTGGCTCTATCTCGGCGGCGGGATAATCATGCTTTCCGGCTTCCTCACGACGAGCGGTGCCGCCGACTTCGGCTGGGTCGCCTACGCCCCCCTCTCGAACTCGATCAACACACCCGGCGCCGGACCCGACATGTGGATCGTGGCGCTGATCCTCACGGGCTTCTCGGCGATCTTCACCGGGGTGAACATCTGCGCCACCGTCTTCTACCTGCGCGCCCCCGGCCTCACGATGTTCCGGATGCCCATCTTCACCTGGAACATGATGGTCACCGGGATCCTCATCCTCATCGCCTTCCCGGTGCTCACCTCCGCTCTCGTCATGCTCTGGTGCGATCGCCACATCGGGAGCCACATCTTCACCGTCAGCGGGGGCGGAGTGCCCGTCTTGTGGCAGAACCTCTTCTGGTTCTTCGGCCATCCCGAGGTGTACATCCTCGCCCTTCCCTACTTCGGGGCGGTGACCGACATCCTCGCGGTGTTCTCCCGCAAGCCCGTGTTCGGCTACCGGGGGATGGTGTTCTGCACCATCGCCATCGCCGCCCTCTCGACGAGCGTGTGGGCGCACCACATGTTCACCACCGGGACCGTGCTGCTGCCGTTCTTCAGCATCATGTCCTACCTGATCGCCGTACCGACCGGGATCAAGTTCTTCAACTGGATCGGCACGATGTGGCGGGGCTCGATCACCTTTACGACACCGATGCTCTTTGCCGTCGGCTTCCTCATAGTGTTCCTCTTCGGAGGCGTCACCGGCATCTTCCTCGCATCGCCCCCAGTCGACTTCGCCATGCACGACACGTTCTTCGTCGTCGCCCACTTCCACGAGGTGCTCTTCGGCACCGCCGTCTTCGGAGGCTTTGCCGGCCTCACCTACTGGTTCCCGAAGTACACGGGCTGGATGCTGAACGACAAGATCGGAAAGGTCAGCTTCTGGCTGATGTTCATCGGCTTCTGGGTCACGTTCATGCCTCAGTACCTGCTCGGGGAGAAGGGCATGCCGCGGCGCATCGCCGAGTACCTGCCTTCTACCGGCTGGGCGACGCTCAACCGCATCTCGACCGGGGGCGCCTACCTGTTGTTTCTCTCGGTCTTCGTCATGCTCGTCGCCTTCGGAGAATCCTGGTTGAAACGTAAGGAGCGACCGGCGGGGGACAACCCCTGGGACGCTCACACCCTCGAGTGGGCGACGTCGTCGCCTCCGCCTCACCACAACTTCTACTGGATCCCGCCCGTGCGCTCCGAGCGGCCCGTCTGGGACCACAACCACCCTGACCATCCGACGGTCAAGGAGCACGCGCGGGAGGTCCGCGAGCTTGTCGGCGTCGGCGCCGGGACCGGTGCCCGCGGCGGCCTTGCCGAGGAGCTGCCACCAAGCAGCGCCGGCGGTACCTCGGCGCCGTCGGGGGACGGACACGGCCCAGTGTCGGGCAACGGCCACGACCCCACAGGAGAGAGCAAATGAGGGTCGAGGGCCAGGTGCTTCTCGTCATAGCCGCTTTCTTCGGGGTCGTCGCCCTCGTGTACTGGTTCTGGAGTGGCGAGACGAGCGGTACGGCGTTGCTGACGGGGACGTGCCTGCTCGGAACGCTCCCGGGCGGCTACTACTTCTGGTGGTCGCGGCGGATGAAGCCGCGCGCCTCCGACGACCCCTCCGCCAAGCGGGAGGACGGCGAGGGTGTCGTCGGCACCTTCCCGAGCAGCAGCATCTGGCCGTTCGTCCTCGGGGTGTCTGCCGCCCTCGTCGCCCTGGCGCTCGTCTTCGGCTTCTGGACGGCGATCGTCGGTTTCGTCGGCGCCACGACCGCCGTGCTCGGGATCATCAGAGAGAGCCGCCGCGGCGGCGTCGTCTGAGCGCCGACTCCACCGGCGTCGCCTCGACCGCCCGGCGTGCCGTCGCGCTCAGCGCTGTCGTCGCTTGGGACCGAGCCTGACGGCGAAGCGCACGACGAAGAAGACGAGCACGACCATCAAGGCGGCAAAGATGGCGAACCCTACGTCAAAAGCCATCTGTCACCTCCTACGAACTCTCACGAGGCCCTCCTGGACGCAGCTCATCACGAGCTCTCCGCTCTCGGTGTAGAGCAAGCCGCGGGCAAGCCCTCGGGCGCCGAAGGCGCTCGGCGAGTCCTGGTCGAAGAGAAGCCATCCGTCCATGCGGAAAGGGCGATGGAACCACATGCAGTGATCGAGGCTCGCTCCCATGAAGTGCTCGTCGTGCCAGCGGATGTGGTGGGGGCGGAGGATCGACTCGTAGAGCGTCATGTCCGAGGAGTACGTCATGACCGCAGCCTGCATGAGGGGGTCGTCGGGCATCTTGCCGTTCGTGCGAAGCCAGACCCGTTGATGGGGGTCCTCGGCGTTTCCACCGAGGAGCCAGGGAAGATCCCCGACGAAACGCTGGTCGATCGGCCGGGGCCGGTTGAAGAACCACCGCTCCATCTCTTCGTCTATCTTGCCGCGTAGCGGCTCCAGGCGTTCCTCCATCGTGAGGAGGGAGTCGGGCGGGGGCACCTCCGGCATCGGGAACTGGTGGGCGATGCTCTCCTCGGCGGCGTGGAAGGAGCACTGGAGGTTGAAGATGGCTCGCCCATGCTGGATCGCCACCACCCTTCGGGTAAGAAACGACCGCCCGTCCCGGATCCTGTCGACCTCGTAGAGGATCGGCGTCGACGGGTCACCTGGTCTCAGGAAGTAGCTGTGGAGCGAGTGCACGGTCCCCCGGTCGACGGTCCGTCCCGCGGCGACGAGCGCCTGGGCGGCAACCTGGCCCCCGAAGACTCTCTGGCGGTCCTCGTGCAGGTTGGCGCCCCGGAAGACGTCCACCTCGATAGGCTCCAGGTCGAGCAGGGCAAGCAGCTGGTCGAGGGCGTCGCTCATTCAGGGAGACGTTAGACTCCCGACATGGCCTCTTTGGGCGGCCGAGTCCGCGCGGGCCTGAGGAGTGGCCATGGCCGCCGCTTGCTCAAGTTCGGCTCCGTGTCCGTCGTGTCCACGGTTATCACGCAGTTGCTCTTCGTCCTCACCTACGACGTCGCCGGGCTTCCCTCGGCCGTCGCATGCAATGTCATCGCCACGGGCTGCTCCGCCGTCCCCGCCTACTGGCTGAACCGCACCTGGACGTGGGGCAAGCGGGGGAAGTCGGATCCGTGGCGAGAGATCGTGCCCTTCTGGGCGATCTCGTTTCTTGGCCTGGTCCTCTCGACACTCGCAGTCGGCCTGGCGGCCCACAACGCCGACCACGTCTCCGCTTCCCACTTCATACGGCGCGCCTTTGTCCAGATGGCGAACCTGGCGACCTACGCCCTCATCTGGGTGGGGAGGTACGTCATCTTCAACCGTTTCCTCTTCGGGGAGAGGACCCAGCCCTCCGAGGAGGAGGCGATCACTGCCACCGGGTGCACCGCCACCACTCCCGGCCTCTGCACGGCGATCGCCCCCGCCCGCCCTGTCACCTCCGACGTGGAACCGATCGCGGCTGCGGCTGAAGCGACCGGTGGCTCTCGCTGAGCGTACCGGGCGCGGAGGGCGTGAGACGTTGTCGAGGAGGCGTTCTTGCCGGAGCTGAAGGAGTCCCTGTCCGGGATCGCCCGGCCTGACCGATCCGTCGCGGCCGCCGCGAACGAGAGGCAGGCGGCGCTCACGAAGCCTCCGGGTGCGCTCGGAGCGATCGAGGAGCTCGGCAGCCGTCTCGCAGCCATCGCCGGCACGTGCCCTCCTCCGGTACCGGAGGCGCCGGTGGTCGCCGTGTTCGCGGGGGACCACGGCGTGTTGGCGGAGGGCGTCTCGCCATGGCCGGCCGAGGTCACCGCGCAGATGGTGGCGAACTTCCTTGCCGGCGGCGCCGCCATCAACGTGATCGCCAACGAAGTGGGAGCTTCCGTCGTGGCCGTCGACGTCGGAGTGGCAACGCCCGTTCCCGGAGACCACGGTTCCCTCGTGCGCGCCAACGTACGGCCGGGCACGGCCAACCTTGCCAAGGAGCCGGCGATGTCGCTCGACGAGGCGCGTAGCTCCATGCAGGTGGGGCTATCGGTCGCCGACGGTCTGGTCGACCAGGGCGCCGATCTCCTCGTCACAGGCGACATGGGCATCGGGAACACGACTCCGTCGGCCGCCTTGGTGGCGGCGCTCACGGGCTGGCCAGCTCGCGCCGTCACGGGCAGAGGGACGGGGATATCCGACGAGGTTCTCGATCGGAAGATCGCCGTAGTCGAGGCCGGGCTGCAGCGCGTGGCAGCCAGCTACTCCGTCGCCGTCACCTCGCTCAGCTCTCTTGCCCCCGAAGTGCTGCTCGCCGAGCTTGGGGGGCTCGAGATCGGAGCCATCTCCGGGTTCGTCATCGGCGCAGCGCGCCGTCGGGTTCCGATCGTGCTCGACGGCGTCGTCTCGCTTGCCGGGGCGCTCGTCGCCTGCTCGCTCCACCCGGCCATCGTCGACTACCTCGTTCCCGGGCACCGCTCGGTCGAGCCAGGGGCGACGGCTGCCATGGAGCACCTCGGCATCGAGCCGATCCTCGACCTTAAGCTCCGCCTCGGAGAGGGTACTGGCGGCTGCCTGGCGGTGCCTGTCATACGGACGGCGGCTCGGGTTCTCGCGGAGATGGCGACCTTCGACGACGCCGGAGTCTCTGGCCCGGCCGGGGCGTGATCCGCCGGTCCTCCGAGAGAGTCCACCCGAGTGCCACGAGCACGAGCGATCCGATGAGCACGGGGAGATCGCCTGCCGCCTGGTAGGCGGTGGTGCCGTCGAGCTCGGGCACGGTAGCCTCGACGATGGCAGGTCTCGAGAGCGCCGTCTCTCTCAGCACCGCCCCGGAGGGGTTGATGACCGCGCTGTAGCCGGTGGGGGCCGCCTGCAGCACATAGCGGTCCTCTTCGAGCGCCTGCAGGCGCGAGGCGGCGATCTCCTGGGCGGGAGCCTGGGCGTTCGAGTACGAGGAGGTGTTGGTGGGGACGATGATCACCCTGCCGCCGGCACCCACGCCCGAACGCCCGCGGTCGGCGAAGAACACCTCGAAGGAGATGAGGGCGGCGAGACGCCCGGCCGGCGTGGCGATCATGCCGCTCCCGTGACCTGGTATGGCGTCGCGGGGCACCAGCGACAGGTTGGCGAGGTGGGAGAAGAAGGAGCGGTAAGGGACGTACTCCCCGAAGGGAACGCGGTGCACCTTCTCGAAGGTCGCGACGAGGCGGCCGGAGGGCGAGATCGCCACGATCTCGTTGCGGAACCTGGTAGCGCCGACGTCCTCGGTCACGCCGGCGACGAGCGTGGCATGGTGGTTGCGGGCGATCTCTTCGAGCGTTCTCTCGGCACGAGAGCCACGAAAGGGCGTCGTCCCCATGGCGACGACGTCCTCGGGCCAGAGGATCAGCTCCGGATGCCCGCGGATCCTCTCGGTCTCTCTGACGGCTGCGTCGAAGACACGGGCCGCAGGCACCTCGACCGCAGACAGCCCTCTCTGCCCTCCCCCCTGGACGAGAGCTACGGACAGCTCGCGCCCGGGCCCCGACCGGGAGTGAGCCGGCAGCGCAGGGAGGGAGACGGAGCCGGCCCCTGCGAGCGCTCCGCATGCGACGAGGCAGGCGAGGGCGGGGAAGTCCTGATTAGCCCGACGTGAAGCGTGGGCGTGCGCCGTCGTGGCGCTCACGACCAGCTCCGCCACGGCGCCAGCACCGAGCACGGCCGTGAAGACCACGATGAGCGGACCGCCGAGGCGGGCGGCGAACTGGAGGGGGCCGCCCACCTGCCCGAGGGCGGCGGAACCGAGAGGAAGGCCACCGAAGGGCCAGGAGTCCCTCACCCATTCCGCCAGCGTGAAGGCGCCCGCAGCCGCCGGCGCCCGCAGCGGGCCTGACGGGGGGACGAGGGCGGCGCCGAGAGCGAGGATCGCCGCTTCGACGATCACGAGGACGACGTAACCGGCCTCGCTGAACTGGACGGCCCACGCCAGCCCGACGGCGAACTGCCCGACCCCGGCGAGCATCCCGGCGCCGAGGCGCCCGGCGAAGCTCCGTCCCGAGAGGGCGAAGACGACGAGGGCGAGCCCGACAAGCCCGACCGGCCAGGCGGTGAGCGGTGGGAGCGAGCACCCGACGAGCGCCCCTCCGACGAGGGGCACGGCGAGGCGCACGACGGGGCGCCTCATACGAGGAGGGAGTCGGCTACCGCTCCTCCGGCCGCCTGGCCGCTCGAGATGCAGGCGGGGATGCCGATGCCTCCGAGGACGGCGCCGGCGAGCTCGACGCTCGGCAGCTCGGCCAGCTCCCTCCGCGCCCTTGCCACGAGAGAGCGGTGACCGGGCCGGTACTGGGGGAAGCTGTGATCGAAGCGGGTCACGCGCCAAGCCTTGTGCTTGGCGACTACCCCGGCCAGGTCCGCGAGCTCGCCGGCGAGAAGGCGTGCCAGCTCGCCGTCGTCGAGCTCACCGATTCGCTCGTCCCCGTACCGTCCCGCCGACACGCGGACGAGCGCCGTGCCCGGCTGGGACATCCAGGGCCACTTGCTCGTGAGAAACGTTGCCGCCGTCATCAGCCTCTCCTCGTTGCGAGGCACCAGGAAGCCGCTCCAGCCCGAAGGGAGAACCAGCTGCTCGCGCTCGAAGGCGAGCGTCGCCATGGCAACCGAGGCGTAAGGGACCTCGCCGAGAGCGGCGCTGGCGCCCGGGGCGAACCCTTTCACGATCTCGGAGGCGACGTAGCCCGGGAGGGCGAGCACGAGCCCGTGCGCCTCGACAGTCCGTGTCGCCGTCTCGAGACGCCACGGAGGAGAGCCGGGCTGCCCAGGCACGAGCTCGACGGCCGTCACGGGCGTTCTCGTCAGGATCTCGACGCCTCCCTGCTCGAGCTCCCGCTGGCAGGCCCGGACCAGCCTCGCCAGGCCGCCCCGGACGCCAAGAAACGGCGACCTTTGCTCCGGCTCGCCGCCTCCCGGCGCCGGCACCGGGCCCGGCACCGGGGGCGGGAGGGTCGTCGCGAGGGGAGCGAGGACGTCGTGGCGACCGGAAAGGGCGCTTGCGATCTGGGGGGCGACGACACCGAGGGAGAGGGTGTCGACGCCACCGGCGTTGATCCCGCCGAGGAGGGGGTCGACGAGTCGGTCGACGACCTCGTCACCGAGGCGGGGCCGCAGGATGTCGCCCGCCGATCGCTCGGCCGGCGACTGGCCGCCGGGGTCGTCCTCGAGACCGAGCTCCGCACCCGTGAGATCGGGCCCGGGGAGGCTCGAGTCGAGGCGGGCCCGTTCGACTCCTGCCGGAGAGACGACGCCGCTCTCGGCGACGGCCTCCAGGTCGGTCGGGACCCCCACCACGGTGCCTCTCGGTATCGGTCTCAGGCGGCCGTAGGAGAAGATGCCGGCGGACCGAGCGCTCGGCTCGACGAGATCGTCGCCGAGCCCGACCTCGCGACACAGCCTCTCGGCGCTTGGGTCGCGGCGTAAGAACTGGTCCGGGCCGAGCTCGACGGGGACGCCGGCTACCTCTCCCGAGGAGATCCTGCCGCCGAGCTCCCCCGTCTCTTCGAGCAGCAGGACGTGTACTCCCGCCGGAGAGGCCGCCAGCACCCGGGCTGCGACGATCCCGCTGATGCCCCCGCCGACGACGGCGACGACGGGGCGGGAGCCGGCAGGTCCCTCAGCCACCCAGCGCCTCTGCCGCCTCCAGGACGTACCCGGCGAGCGACTCGCACAGGAGAGGGTCGGCGTTGAGCGAGGTCGTCCGTGCGAAACGGAGACCGGTTTCGGTGGCGACCTTTCTCGCCTCGATGTCGAGGTCGTAGTTGATCTCGAGGTGGTCCGAGGTGAACCCCGCCGGGCAGACGACCGCCGTCGTGACACCATCTCCCGGCAGCCCGCGGAGCACGTCGAGGATGTCGGGTCCGATCCAGGGCTCGGGCGTCCGCCCTGCGCTCTGCCAGCAGGTGCGCCAACGGGCGACATCGCTGCGCCGGGCCACGAGCTCGGCGGTCTCGCGCAGCCTCCTGTCGTAGCCGTCGCCGGCGTCGATGATCCGCCGGGGGAGGGAGTGGGCCGTGACGAGCAGCTCGGCGCTCTCGTCGCCCGGCGAGGCTCCCGCCAGGGCGAAGGCCTCCGTGACCCGCTTGGCGAGGAGGTCGACGAGAACGGGGTCGTCGTGCCAGTCCTCGACGAAAGAGACGGGAAGCCCGTGCGCCTCCGTCCTGGCCCGTGCCCTGTCGAGGTACTCGCCGACGCTTCCAGAGGAGTAGTGGGGCGCGAGCACGAGTCCGACGAGCGCCTCGGCCCCGCCGCCGGCGAGCTCGTCGACCGCTGCCTCGATCTTGGGGTGGGAGTGCTTGGAGCCGTACCGGCAGGTGAAGCGCCCTGGGTCACGGCTCTCCAGGACCGCCTGGATGCCGGCGACCTGCTCGGAGGTTCTGGCGGTGAGCTGGGAGGTGCCGCCTACCGCCTCGTACCGGCGCCGAAGGTCGGCGAGCTGCTCGGGGGAGGGCGGGCGGCCGCGGCGCACATCCGTGTAGAACTCCTCCACCTCTTCCGGCGACCCGGGAGTCCCGTAGGCCATGACGACGACGCC
The DNA here is from genome assembly GCA_030037405.1 of Acidimicrobiales bacterium. Lineage (GTDB taxonomy): Bacteria > Actinomycetota > Acidimicrobiia > Acidimicrobiales > Bog-793 > JOPF099. Next base: position 13,808 of record JASHRK010000379.1, read on the forward strand.
GATCTTTCCCGCCGGTCCCGGCGCCTCCTCGAGCCTCACCTCGCTGTCTCCTCGTGGACGAGGTCGACCACGGCTTGGAGCACTCCGGGGTCGGTGTCTGGCAGCACGCCGTGACCGAGGTTGAAGACGTGGCCGGGGAGAGTCTTCGCCTCGGCCAGGACTTCTCGGGTGGCCGCCTCGACGACCTCCGGCGGGGCGAGGCATAGGGCGGGATCGAGGTTGCCCTGGAGGGCGATCCCCTCTCCCACGCGAGCCGAGGCGTCAGGGAGCGACACCCTCCAGTCGATCCCGACGACGTCTGCGCCCGCCTGCGCCATGAGGTCGAGGAGCTCGCCAGTCCCGACCCCGAAGTGGATGCGCGGCACTCCGACATCTCTCAGCCCGTCGAGGATCGTCCGCGAGTAGGGCAGGGCGTAGCGGAGGTACTCGGGGCGAGAGAGCGAGCCTGCCCAGCTGTCGAAGAGCTGGACGGCACCGGCACCGGCACCCACCTCGGCCCGCAAGGTCGCAAGGGCGATATCGGCGAGGGCGGAGCAGAGGCGGTGCCAGAGGGTCGGCTCGGCGTGCATGAGCGCCTTCGTCCTCGCGAAGTTGCGAGAAGGGCCGCCCTCGATCAGGTAGCTCGCGAGCGTGAAGGGAGCCCCGGCAAAGCCGATGAGCGGGACGTCGAGCTCTCCCGCGAGCAGGCGGGCCGTCTCGAGCACCGGGGCGAGGTCGCTCTCGGGCTCGAGAGGGCGGAGGCGGTCGAGGTCGCTCGCGTCGCGAAAGGGCGGGTCGAGCACCGGCCCCCGGCCCGGCAGGACTTTGATATCGACGCCGACGCCGACGAGGGGGACGACGATGTCGGAGAAGAGGATGGCGGCGTCGACCCCGTAGCGGCGTACCGGTTGCAGCGTCAGCTCGACGGCGATCTCCGGCGTGCGGACGGCGTCGAGGATGTCCCCGTCCCTACGGAGAGCCCTGTACTCAGGGAGAGAGCGGCCTGCCTGGCGCATGAACCAGACGGGAGTCCTCTCGACCGGCTCGCACCGGCACGCCTGGAGAAAGCTCACGCCGCTCGACCCTACTTCGCACCCTCGCCAGCCCGATCGTCACGGAGCAGGGGCGCGTTTGGCCGACCACCTCTCCCGTGAGGTAAGAAACATGCCTATGGCAGACACGGCCGCCCTCGAGCGCTCGCATGCGGGTGGTCACCCCGTCGCCGAGCGCCCGCAGCTGCTGGCCGTGGGGGTGATGATCTGGCTCGGCTCGGAGTTCATGTTCTTCAGCGGTCTCTTCGCCGCCTTCTTCACGATCAGGGCGAACGCCAAGATCTGGCCTCCGCCGGGCACGAAGCTCGACACCTACCAGGCGCTCGTCTTCACCTTCGTGCTCCTCGCCTCGAGCCCGACCATGCAGCTCGGAGTGTGGGCACAGGAGCGGGGCGAGTTCAAGAAGGCGCGTAACTGGATCATCACGTCGTTCCTGCTCGGGGCGGCGTTTCTCGGGAACCAGGCCTACGAATGGAAGACCCTGCCGTTCCGTCCCCGTACGAACGCCTACGGCTCGCTCTTCTACATCATGAGCGGGCTCCACGGCCTCCACGTGCTCCTCGGGCTCATCGCCATGCTCGCCCTGCTCGGCCGGTTGAGCGGCAACAAGAACGACCCCGGCGACACCTCCGTCTACCAAGCTGTCAGCTACTACTGGCACTTTGTCGATATCGTCTGGATCGGGCTCTTCAGCTGCCTGTTCCTACTCTCCTAGGGAATCCATGGGTCTTCGCCTCCTCCGACGAATTCTCGTTCCGTTTGCAGCAGTGGTGCTGGCAGCCTGCGTCGGCACCCTCGTGATCGGGCGTACCCACGCGTCCTCGGCCGGCGCCGAAGGCTCGACCTCTTCCCTCTCGCTCACCTCGGACTCGTCGCCGGCGAGGTCGGCCGAGATCCAGGAGGGCTATCAGCTCTTCGAGTCGCACTGCTCGACCTGCCATGGCGCCGAAGCGAACGGGTCGACAGGCATCGCCCCGAACCTGCAGGGCCTTGGACCGGGCGTCGTCCAGCTCTGGCTCTCGAGCGGGTGGATGCCGCTCAAGACCCCGAGCGTGCAGCCCGTGCGGAAGAAGCCGAGCTTTACGCCGGCTCGCATTCGCGACATCGCTCTTTTCATCGAGTCGCTCCATCCCGGCGGTACGCCCTTCGCCCCCAAGCTGCACCTCGCCTCGGCGAGCCTCGCCGAGGGCTTCTCGCTCTACACGGTGAACTGCGCCCCCTGCCATACGATCACCGGAGCGGGCGACGCTCTCGCCGACGGCTACCACGCTCCCGGGTTGCACGGTGTCACGAGGACGGAGATCTGGGAGGCCGTCCGTTCCGGGCCGCAGAACATGCCCCAGTTCGGCCCGAAGAACATCACGCCCGCCCAGCTGGATGACATCATCAAGTACGTCACGGAGAAGATCGAGCACCCGGAGAGCCCAGGTGGGATCAGCCTCGGCGGGGTCGGGCCGGTCGCAGAGGGCTTCGTCGGCCTCTTCGTAGGCGTGGGCGCCTGCCTCGTGGCCGCTTACTGGGTCGGCGACCGCACCGTGCGGGACGAAGAGGGCCACGGCGAAGGCGAGTCGGACGAGGACGGGGACGGCGAGTCGGACGGGGACGGCGGCGAGGCCGTCACGAGCGACGACGCGAGCTCGGCAGAGGGCGACGCGGAGACGAGATGACAGAGCCAGTGGAAGCGGACCACTCCGAGGAACCGCGCCCCATGGTCGAGGTCACCCTCGACGCGCCCCAGTTCCAGGTGGCGGCGCACAACCCTCGCGAGGTGGAACGGGGCGTGGCGGTCATGTTCACGCTCGGGCTCCTCGGCTTTGCCGGGTTTGGCGCCGCCTACTGGCAGAACGCCACCAACTTCTGGCTCGGGGCGTCCCTGGCTCTCGGTTTCTTCGGCCTCGGGGTCGGGATGGTCGGATGGGGCAAGTACCTCATGCCGCGGGGACCCTTCGCCG
>JASHRK010000380.1 GCA_030037405.1 Acidimicrobiales bacterium
GAGCCGCGGGCTCGGGGTCTCGACCTTCGTCTCCATGGGGAACAAGGCGGACGTGAGCGGCAACGACCTCCTCCAGTACTGGGAGGACGACGAGGCGACGAGGGTCATCCTTCTCTACCTCGAGTCCTTCGGGAACCCGCGCAAGTTCGCCCGCATCGCAAGGCGCGTCTCCCGGCAGCGTCCCATCGTCGCCGTCAAGGCGGGCCGGTCGGCCTCGGGCTCGCGGGGCGCCTCCTCCCACACGGCTGCGCTGGCGACGCCCGATGCAGAGGTGGACGCCCTCTTCCGCCAGTCGGGCGTGATCCGGGTGGACACCCTCGAGGAGCTCTTCGACGTGGCCGACCTGCTGAGTCACCAGCCCCTCCCGGCGGGACCGAGGGTGGGGATCCTCTGCAATGCCGGCGGTCCCGGCGTGCTCGCCGCCGACGCCTGCGAGAGCCACGGTCTGAGGGTGCCCGAGCTGTCGGCTACGACGCAGGCGGAGCTGCGGTCGTTTCTCTCCTTCCAGGCAGCGGTTCGGAACCCCGTCGACTGCATCGCCTCCGCGACGGCGGAGGACTACCGGCGAGCGCTCGAGACCCTGCTCGGCGACGACAACGTCGACGCCGCCATCGTGATCTTCACGCCCCCCCTTGTAACGGAAGCGGACGACGTCGCACGAGCCGTCGCCACCGTGGCGGCCACGGCGACCAAGCCCGTCGTCGCCAACTTCCTCGCGACAGGGGGAGCGCTGGCGGCGCTGCAGAGCAGAGAGAGCCGCGTCCCCTGGTTCACCTATCCCGAGTCGGCTGCTCGCGCTCTCGGCAAGGTCGTTCCCTACGCCCTTTGGCGGGCGAGGGGAGAGTCGCCTCCTCCGCACTTGCCGGGGATCGACGCCGGCGGGGCCCGGCGCGTGATCGACGGCGCCCTCCGGATCGAGCCCGACTCCTGGCTCTCTGCCGCCGAGGTCGCGACAGTGCTCGGTTGCTACGGCGTGAAGAGCCTTCCCACGATGCGGACGGAGTCTCCTCTGGAGGCGGCGCTGGCGGCCGAGAAGCTCGGTTTCCCCGTCGCGCTCAAGATCGAGGCTCTCGGGGTCGTCCACAAGAGCGACGTCGGGGGAGTCCGTCTCGGCCTCGAGACGAGCGAGAGCGTCGCCGCCGCAGCCGGCGAGCTCCTCTCGTCCTTCGGGGAGGGCGCCGCCGTCGTCGTGCAGCCGATGGGTCCCTCCGGCGTCGAGCTGATCGCCGGCCTCTACGAGGATCCCGTCTTCGGCCCCGTAGTCGTCTTCGGCCTGGGAGGCACCGCCACCGAGCTCCTAGGTGACCACGTCCTCTCGCTCGTGCCGATAACCCAGCCGGAAGCCCTCGACCTCATCGGCTCTCTCCGCTCCGCCCCACTGCTGCAGGGCTACCGGGGGGCGCCGCCGGCAGACATGGGCTCGCTTGCCGATCTCCTCTGCCGCCTCGGCCGGCTCGGGGAGGATCTCCCCGAGATCGCGGAGCTCGACCTCAACCCGATCGTGGCAGGACCTGACGGCTACGTCGCCCTGGACGCGAGGATCCGCCTCGTCTCGTCGCCCGTCAGCTCCGACGGCTCGCTGCAACGGCGGAGGTTGCGATGAGGATCGTCGTCGCCCTCGGCGGTAACGCGCTCCTGGAGCGAGGGGAGACGCCGGACGCAGAGATACAGGAGCACCACGTGCTGACGGCGGTCGAGGCGCTCGTCCCCGTGTGCCGGGACCACGAGGTCGTCCTCACGCACGGGAACGGTCCCCAGGTCGGCGTGCTGGCGCTCGAGAGCGAGAGCGACCCGGCCCTGAGCCATGGGTACCCGATCGACGTTCTCGGCTCTGAGACCCAAGGGATGATCGGCTACTGGTTCCTGCAGGCGCTCGAGAACGCCGTGCCGGAGAGGAGATTTGCCACGCTCATCTGCCAGACCATCGTTGGGGAGGACGACCCGGCCTTCTCCAATCCCTCCAAGTTCGTGGGCCAGGTGCACACGAAAGAGGAGGCAGACGAGCTGGCCCGCCAGCGCGGCTGGGAGATGCGGCCAGACGGCAAGGCATGGAGGCGGGTGGTGCCCTCGCCCGTTCCGAGAGAACTGGTCGAGCTCCCGGTCATCCGTGCCCTGCTCGAAGCCGATATCACCGTGATCTGCGCCGGCGGCGGCGGCATCCCCGTCGTCCGCGGCGCCGACGGCAGGCTCTCTGGAGTCGAGGCAGTCATCGACAAGGACAAGTCCGCTGCCCTGCTGGCGGAAGAGCTGAAGGCGGAAGCCCTCCTCATACTCACCGACGTGGCGGCAGTCGAGGTCGGGTGGGGGACGCCCGAGGCCCGCCCGATCCGCGAGATCTCGATCGCAGGACTGCGCGCCATGGACTTTCCCGCCGGGTCGATGCTGCCCAAGATCGAGGCCGCTTGCTCCTTCGTCGAGGCCACCGGTGGCTTCGCCGCCATCGGGCGCCTGAGCGACGCATCGGAGCTGCTCGCCGGGACGGCAGGGACCGCTATCCTCCGCCGCTGACCTCAGCAGCCCTTCTCCGGTCGCGCTCCTCTTTGTACCAGCGACGCCAGATCAAGCGGTGCACGGGGACGACTCGCGGGATGTCGCGCAAGCCGGGGATGAAGGGCACCAGCAGGAGGAGGATCGTCGCCACGCCGGTCATGTAGATGGCTATCAGGTCGACGTTGGCCGAGGGCGAGAAACCTGGCACCTGGTACCACAGCGTGTACAGCCACAGCCAGGGTTGGCCCGGATAGCTCCCGGTCTCGTTCATCACGCCCCACTGCGAGCCCTCGAGGTGCTCGGCCGCTGCCTTGGTGGAGAAGTAGTTGCCGTCCTCGAGGAAGAGAAGCGGCTTGGTGAAGTTGCTGCCGTAGAAGGGCTGTTGGGCGAGGAGGTCGGCGTCCACCGCCCCGGAACGGGCAAGGGTGAGCTCTGTCGACAGCAGCTCAGGGACAGGGCCGTCGTCGGCCGCCGGGACTGTCGGGCTGCCGTCGACGAACCTGACGTGGGTCTCGGCCGCCATGTAGTTCTTCGCCCAGAGTCGTTGCTGGTGGGGCGACGCGGCCGTGTAGGTGGCGAGCGCCCGGCGGACGGCCGGGTCGGTCGGGGCGATCTTGCCGAGAGGGGAGAGCACGAAGGTCTTGGCGGCGTTGATCGGCTGGCGCACGCCGGCGAGCATCTGCCAGGAGATCCCGATCTTCTGCACGTAGCCGGAACCGGCGGGCGTGCTCGTGGTGTCGTAAGGAGGCCCGTAGGTGGCAGTCTCGCTCGTGCCGGCGAGCTCGCTGGCGGCGGTGCCGAGGAAGTCCGCCGGCGCCACCTTTGCCCAGCTGGCGACCGTCACCGGAGGAACGTCCGGTGACGAGAGGAGCCCGGCCAACAGTGCGACGAGGACAAGCGAGACGACAGAGGCGATCGTCGCCTCCTTCACGATGTCGTAGCGGCGCATACGGCCGGGCCAGGGCGCCGCCTCCCTCCGGGCCGCTTCCTTTCGGGCCCGCCGGCCCTTCTCCCGGTCCTCGAGCGGGTGGGCCACACCGCGGACGCGCACGAGGAGGACGTGGGCACCCACGATCGCCACGAGGACGAGAGGGATGAGGACGACGTGCCAGAGGAGCATCTGCCCGAAGTTCATGAGGTTGAAGAAGGCACCGACGCCGGCGGCGTTGAAGGCGTCCTTGCCGCTCGTCGAGATCCACTGCGAGTCGAAGTTCTGCTGCGACAGGTAGCCGGTGAAGCACTCGAGGATGGAAGCGAGGAAAGCGACCACCCCGGTGATCCATGTAGCGGCCCGCCGACCCCGCCAGGCAGCCATCCAGAACTTGCCCCAGAGGTGGATGACCATGAAGGCCATGAAGAGCTCGACGCTCCAAAGGTGGAGGCTGTTGAAGAAGTGGCCGACCGGGTTCGTGTGCCACCAATCGACTCCGCCGAGGGCTATCGCAGCGCCGGAGAGGATCGCCATCCCGAGCGTTGCCAGGGTGGCGACCCCGAAGACGTAGACCCAGGAGGAGACGTAGGCGGGTTGCCTGTCGGGCAGCAGCTTGCCGGGCGGGAGGAGCGAGAGCGCCCGCTTGCGCAAGCGTGCGGTCCACATCTGCTCGTCCCGCGGGAGCGCCGGCGCCGTCGCCTCGGGAGCCGAGTCCTCTCCCGAGCTCCCGGTCGGTATCGGGCCGTCCGGCAGCTCATCCGTGTTGCGCCCGTGTGGAAACGGCAAGAGGAGCGCCGCCCCGAAGATCACGACCATGACGGCGATGACGCCGAGGTTCGCCACGGACACGGTGAAGATCGACCAGTGCAGGTAGCGGCCGGGCTCGTTCAGGTCGACCACGGTCCCGAGGGCGTTGCCCATCTCCCCTCCTTGTACGGGTCTCGACAGCTTGACTGGCGTGCCCGTGCAGTCAATAGGGGCGAAAGTCCCTTCTCAGCGTGCGTGGAGAGGGGAAAAGGGCTGTTTGGCCCTATCAGACCAGCCTGGTCCAGGAAGAGGCTTTGGGGTTGTTGCCCGACAAGGAAGAGGAGGACTTCGATGTCACCCGAGATCGCGTTAGCCGCCGGCGCCG
>JASHRK010000381.1 GCA_030037405.1 Acidimicrobiales bacterium
CGGGACCTCCCACCTGGACACGAGCGGAAGGGCCGGGCGAGAGCCCGGGGATGCCCGGGAGACCCGCCCGGTCTCGATCCAGCCGCTTCTCGATTCGTCGCCGTCTCCTGGGGAGAGTCAGCCGGGCGGGCGGCAAGCGACGCCCGAGCCGGGCGATGGGTGACGAGGCTCCCCGTTACCGTTTCGGCCCGCGGTCCACGCGGGGCCTGGTGGCCGGATGGCGGGGTGGCCAGATCGCTTGCGTCGCCGTGGCGGCGGTGGTGGCGCTCGGCCTCTTGAAGTCGATCGGAGGAGCCGGCGGAGCACTCGCGGCGGTCCTCGTGACGGTAGTGGGAGTAGCCGCCGCCGCATGGCCGATCCAAGGTCGCACGTGCGAGTCATGGGCTCCCACGATCCTTCGCTACGGGGCCGCCAGGGCCGCCGATGGCCACCTGGCACCGTGGAAGGCGACGGGCCGGCGCCGCGGCTGTGTCAGCCGCCTCGAGGTTCGTTCCATGAGCGGAGAGGGGGGCAGACCGCTCGGCGTCGTCGAAGACCGCGAGGCCTCGACCTGGACGGCTGTGCTTGCGGTCGGGGGCACCGGGTTCGCCCTGGCCGGGGAGCTCGCGCAGGCGGATGCCGTGGCGGCATGGTCTGGTGTGCTCGCAGCCCTCGCAGCCGAGGGGCGAGGTTTGCGCCGCGTGCAGTGGATCGCTCGCAGCTACCCCGTGCCGCTCGGCGTCGACCGAGCTTGGCCCGGTGGGTCGGGAGCTCGTCACGCTCGCGGGCCGAGGACGGCTTACGAGAGCCTCGTCTCCGAGGTCACCTCCTCTCTGTGGGACCGTGAGGTTCTTGTCGGCGTCACGACGGCTGCACCGCGTTCTTCGATCGGCCCCGGGCGCCGAGAGGAGGCTGAGACGACTGCCGCCAGGCGTCTTTGCGACCTTCTCGCGACGCTCGCCTCGAGGCTGTCGTCGGCCGGTCTCCTGCCCAGCCCGCCCTTCGACGAGCGCCAGCTGTCGCTCGCCCTGCGACGGAGCCACGACCTAGCTGAACCGGCCGGCAAGACCGCCTATCCCTTCCCCCTGGGGGTAGAGGCGCGCTGGGCCGCTCTGCGCACGGACGCCTCCTGGCAGGCCACCTACTGGATCTCTGAGTGGCCTCGCGGGGACGTCGGCCCGGCGGTGCTCCTGCCGTTGCTCCTCGGCGACGGCGCCCGAAGGACCGTCTCTCTCATCCTCGCCCCTCTTCCGGCAGTGAGAGCGGTGCGGCGCGCCGAGCACGAGCGCACCTCGGGCGCCGCCGACGTGGAGCTTCGCCGGAGGCACGGCTTCACAGTGACGGCCAGGGCGCGTCGCGAGCAGGAGAGCCGCTCGGCACGGGAGGCGGAGCTGGCCGAGGGTCATGCCGCCTATCTCTTCTCCGGCTACGTGACGGTGTCGGCGGGAGACGAGCCGTCGCTCGCGAGCGCATGCGCCGAGGTCGAGCAGCTTGCGGCACTGTCGCAGCTAGAGCTGCGGAGGCTGTACGGCGCGCAGGAGGAGGGGTGGTGCTGCACCCTGCCAGCGGGCCGCGGCTGCGGATGAGACCTGTCGCCTCCTCGCGCTGGCGCTCGGGGTCGTTGCGGCTGCCGGCCCACGAGGCGACGACGGCTCAGCTCGGCGCCGCATACCCCTTCGCCGCCTCCGTTCGCCTGCCCGTGGAGCACGTGCTCATCGGGAGAGACCTAGCCGGCGGCCCCTTTGCCCACGACCCCTTCGACCTCTACCGGCACGGGGTGCTCACGAACCCGAACATCACCGTTCTGGGACAGATCGGTCGCGGCAAGAGCGCCTTCGTCAAGACCTACCTGTACCGCCAGGCCGCCTTCGGGCGAAGGATCGCCGTGCTCGACCCGAAAGGTGAGTACCGCGCCCTCGCCCAGGCGCTCGGCACCGCACCGATCAAGCTCTCTCCTCGTGGCGGCACGCGGCTCAACCCGCTCGATGGGGCAGGCACCAGCAAGACAGTCGCGGGCACGGACGCGGGGGAGGTAAGGCGGCAGCGTCTCGCCCTCGTTGCAGCGCTCGCCGAAGCGACGCTTCACCGCCGCCTCTCGCCCGCCGAGCGCTTCGCAGCGGAGGTTGCGCTCGACTCTGCCACCAGCCTCCACGGCGGTCGCTCCCCGGCCCTGGGAGAGCTGGTCGAGCTGCTCCTCGAGCCGCGGGCGGGTCTTGCGGGCGCGGTCGGCACAGGGACCAGATCGCTCGCCGAAGACGGCAGGGACGTCGGGCTCGAGCTTCGCCGTCTCGTGAAGGGCGACCTTCTCGGCATGTTCGACGGAGAGACGAGCCCTTCGGTCGCTCGAGGCGGCGGCGCCCTCGTCGTCGACCTCTCGGACGTCTACCACTCGGAAGCACTCCCGGCTCTCATGGTTTGCGCGGCCGCCTGGTTGCAGTCGATGACTTCCGGGCGACCAGCAGGCGCTGCCCCGGCGGCGAAGACCGTCTTCGTCGTCGACGAGGCGTGGGCCGTCCTCTCCGAGGTGAGCGTCGGCCGGTATCTCCGCTCGTCCTGGAAGCTCGCAAGGGCGAAGGGTCTTGCCAACATCGCCGTCTGCCACCGGCCTTCCGACCTCGCGTCGGTGGGCAGGTCCGGGAGCGAGGAGTCCCGCCTCGCCGAGGGTTTGCTCGCCGACTCCGAGACGGTCGTCTGCTACGCCCAGCCCGCCTCCGAGCTGCCGAGGATGGCGGCGTTGCTCGGCTGCGACGCAAGGGAGATCGCCTACCTCCCCCGACTCGGGCGGGGCGTGGCGCTTTGGAGAGTGGGAGATCGACGCTTTCTCGTCGAGCACCTGCTCGGGTCGCACGAGCAAGCGATGGTGTACACCGACGAGCGGCTCGTGGACAGCGACGAACGGCTCGAGGACGAGGCGAGCCAGTCGTGAGCACCGGGCGAAGGTCTTCACGGGTCGCCGTCTCGGAGGCGAGGACGCGCCTTAGGAGGGAGCGCCTTGCTCTCTCCGAGGTCCTGATAGCCAGTGGCGCCGCAACGGTCGTCGCTCTCGTCCATCTTCACGTCCTCTACGCGGCGGCAAGGAAGGCACCCGTGGCGGTGCTCGCGGCGCTGGCGGTCGCCGTCGCGGCGCTCCTACTTGTCGTTGCGGTCATCGGCGCGGGGAGGCTCGGACGTCGTGCCCATGGGTCGGGAAGCGGGGCGACCCCTGTCGGGTGGGCGAAGAGGAGAGATCTCGGGCGCCTGCTCGTCCGTCGGCCGCCGGGAGATCGGGTCGTCCTCGGCTGTTGCGGAAGGGACCTCGTGGCGGCAGAGGCTCGCCAGTCGGTGCTCGTCGTCGGTCCGAGCCAGTCAGGCAAGACGACGAGCCTCGCGGTGCCGGCCCTCGCCTCCTGGCAGGGGCCGGTCCTTGCCACGAGCGTCAAGACCGATCTCGTACGAGCGACCATCGACGATCGCTCGGGCCTGGGCGAGACTGCCCTTTTCGACCCGACAGGGGTGACCGGGATGCGAGCCAATGGATGGTCGCCGCTTGGCGGGAACCTGAGCTGGCGAGCGGCACGTCGCATCGCCCGCTCCCTCTGCTCGATCGGACGCCGCGACGGGGGCATGGACGACGCGAGCTTCTGGTACTCCTCGGCCGAGAGGCTGATCGCCCCGCTTCTCCTGGCGGCCGCGTTCACCTCCGGGTCGATGTCCGACGTCGTCCGTTGGCTGGACGAGGAGACAGCGGACGAGCCCTTGCTCGCCCTGGAGCTCGCCGGCGAGAGAGAGGCGGCTCGGACAGCCCGTTCCTGCATGGCGCTCGAAGAGCGTCAGCGCTCCTCTGTCTACGCGACCGCTCAGAGCGTGGTCGCCGCGTACAGCGATCCCGAGGTAGCGGCTTCCGAGAAGAAGGTGCCGCGGCTCAGTCCCGAGTGGCTCCTCGAAGGGGGATGGAGGACTCTTTACTGCGCCGCGCCTGCTCGTGACCAGGCCCGCTTGAGCCCCGTCTTCGTGGCCCTCGTGCAGGAGGTCGTCGACGCCGCCCTCGAG
>JASHRK010000382.1 GCA_030037405.1 Acidimicrobiales bacterium
AGCAGCCTCCGGACGGCCATCGGCGAGCGCTTCACGTCGTAGCCGAGGATCCGGATCTCGCCCTCCTGCAACGGGAGGAGCGTGTTGGCGACGCGGATCGTCGTCGTCTTGCCGGCGCCGTTCGGGCCGAGGAGGCCAAAGACCTCTCCAGGTGCGATGGTGAGGTCGATGCCGTCGACGGCGGCATGGTCCCCGAAACGATGCCGGAGGCCGCGGCACCACAGCGCGGGCACTTCGCCTCCGGCGCTCACCTGCCGACCGCCTCTGAGCCGAGGGTGTCCGCGATGCTCTCGAGCAGCTCTGCGAGGCCGTCGATGCGGTGGCGGTCCTCTTGTGGGAGGGCACCGAGAGCAGCGGCAACCGCCTCGACGCGGCGATCCCGCCAGGCGCTCACCTTCTCTCGCATGGCGGGCTCGAGCTCGAGGCGGACGACTCGGCGGTCGTGGGGATCGGGCAGCCGGTTCACGAAGCCCGCCTCCGTCAGCTGGTGGACGAGCGTGCTCACGGTGTTCAGGGCGAGCCGCAGCTCCTCGGCCGCCAGTGCAACCGAGACGCCAGGTCGCCTGCGAACGAGACGCACCAGCTCGAGCTGCGAGCCCGTCAGGTGGCTCAGCTCGACCGGCCGGTCCGCTCGCCGGCGAGTCGTTCGCCGGATGGACGAGATGGCGTCGAGCAGTGCAGCCGCTGCCTCGTGAGAGCTGTCCCGATCACCGGCGTCGGGTCGTGGCGGCGGCGCGGGGCGAACCCGCGCTACGGAGCTCATGCTCGCAAGAATACCTCTGCGACAGAGGTATTGCTCGCTACGAGGCCGACGAGAAGGGAGAAAGGGACTACCGGCTCTACCCGGCCAGCTGTTCCGAGACGACGATCGGGTACATGAAGCGGCTGAGGGAGGCGATCTCATGGCCATCTTGTTGCTCATCCCGGCGCTCGCGCTGCTCGGCGTCCTCCTGTTGGCCCCGTTGATGCTGCCAGGGGCACTTGTCGTCGCAGTTGTCGTCGCGGCGGTGGCGATCTTCCATCGCCATCGCGTCCGTCACGCCATGCACTCGCACTGACCTCGAGAGCGCCCCACGCTCTCCGGCCGTATGCTCCGAGGAGCCGTATGCTCCCCAGTGGATCCATATGCTCCCAGCACGGACGGTGACGACCGCGAAAGAGGCTCTGTGACTGAGACCGGAGCGCGAGAGGACGCTCACTCGAGGGCCGATCGATCCCCCAGCGGGGACGACCTGCCCACTGTCTCAGCCGAGCAGTTGCAAGCCCTGCTGTCGCTCATGCCGGATGCCGCCTTGGTCGTCAACGGAGACGGGGTCATCGTCTCGGTCAACCCGCAGCTGGAGAGCATGTTCGCCCATCCCGCGGGCACGCTCATGGGGCTCGGTATCGAGGCGCTCCTCCCCGAGCGCGCCCGGCAACGTCATCGCCAGTACCGCTCCTCGTACATGAAAGCGCTCCGGAGCCGGTCGATGGGAGCCGGGCTCGAGCTCGCCGGCAGGCGCAAAGACGGCACCGAATTCCCGGTCGACATCAGCCTTGCGCCGCTCTCGGTGGGGGCCGAGAGCCTGGTCCTCGCCGCGGTACGCGACGTCACCGAACAACGAGCCGCGGCAGCAGCCCAGGCCGAGCTGGCGACGATCGTCGCCTCTTCCCTCGACGCCATCGTCTCGATGACGTTCGAGGGGCTGATCACGAGCTGGAACCCTGCTGCAGAGAGTCTGCTCGGCTGGGGGGACGAAGAGGCGAGAGGCAAGCACATCTCGATGCTCGTACCGGAGCATTCCTCGAGCGTGCTGGAAGCGCTCCTCGACGGTGCCGAGACGGGCCAGGACATCGGGGCGCGAGATACGACATGGCGCCATCGGGACGGGCGCGAGATCGACGTCGCCGTCTCGGTCTCGCCCCTCAAGGACCGGAGCGGCTCATTGAGGGGGTTCTCCTCGATCGCTCGGGACATAAGCGAGCGCAAAGCTGCAGAACACGAGCTGCGACGACTTCTCGAAGAGGAGAAACGCCTCGAGCGGCAGCACGCAGCGTCGGCCGAGATCAGGCTGGCGCTGCTCTCGGGGTCGACGGTTGTAGAGACGCTCACGCTCATCTGCCGCCGAGCCGCGGAGCTCGTCGACTCCCCGGTGGCGGCGATCTGTCTCAAGGGGACAGAGGGCATGCGCGTCGTCTCGGGCGTCGGCCTCGACGAAGAGGTCGTCGGGATGCCGCTCCCGCCAGGCCTCTCTCTCACCGAGAAGGTGATCGAGAGCGGGCAGCTCATCGAGTTCGCCCGCCGCCGGGACGGTTCTGCCGTGCAGCTTCCCGAGTCCGTGCCCGACGGGCCGACTCTCGGAGTCCCCATCGTCACGCGAGGGCGCACCGAGGCCGCTCTCATATTGATCAGGGGGACTGGATCGGAGAAGTTCGGCACGTCGGCTCGGCTCTTCGCCGAGGCGCTCGCCTCGCAGGCCGCCCTCGCCCTCGAGCTCGAACAGGCGCGGCGGATGCGAGAGGAGGCGATGCTCGTCGGCGATCGGGAGCGGATAGGACGGGATCTCCACGACCACGTGATCCAGCGGCTCTTTGCGGCCGGCCTCGGTCTCCAGGGCTCGCTCGTCCTGATCGAGTCGCCGCCGGCAAGGGAACGGCTGTCCGAGACGATCGACCTCCTGGACGAGACGATACGGGAGATCCGCAACACCATCTTCGGGCTCTCGGAGCAACGACGGGGCGAGCGCTCCTTGAGATCGCAGGTGCTCGCCCTCGCCGAAGAGGCGAGAACGGGTCTCGGGTTCCAACCTGCCGTCAACTTCGACGGACCCGTCGACGCCGGCATCCCGGGAACGGTCACGGCACATGTGCTCGCCGTCGTTCGCGAAGCGCTCTCGAACGTCGCCCGTCATGCCAAGGCAACTTCGGTGAAGGTCGAGATATCGCTCAGCGGAGGCTCTCTTCTCGTGTCTGTCCTCGACGACGGCGTCGGGATCGCGAGGACGGCTTCCCGCACGAGCGGGCTGGCGAACCTCGAGGAGAGGGCCCGCCTCCTCGGGGGCAGCTGCCAGGTCGCTCCGGCAGAGGGGGGCGGCACCCTCCTCGAATGGCGCGTGCCCGTCGATGTTTGACCCGGCTAGCGGGGGCCGACGCCTCCGGCGGCCGGACCCTCCGAGTAAGTCACGACCTCGTCCAGCGGGCGGCGTGGCGCCCTCTGGTGCCCATGTGCGTAGCCCATGCGGACGAGCACCTGAGGATGCCCGACGAGTCCGAGCTCCTTCGTGAGCATCGCCCTCGTCGAGACGACCTCGAGCACCTGTGTCATCGGCGAGGCGGCGACGCCGGCAGACGCCGCGACGAGGAGACAGCGTCCCAGTGCCCGTCCAGCCTGCAACCAGTGGTACTTGTCGTTACCGGCGGTGCCGAAGAGCACGACAAGAGGATGCTCAGGTCTCGGAGGGCGCTCCTCGGTGACATGCCCTGCTTCGGCATCTCCGGCAAAGTCGCGCAGTCTGAACGGAGACCCTCTCGGTTGTTCGTCCGGCGGCGGCAGCACGGAGGCCGGGATCCCGTCTGAAGCACCGAGCCGTTCCCCGCTCCATGCGGTCAGCTCGCTCTCGTACTCCGGGTTGGCGCTCTCGATCTCGCCGGCGCGGGCGACGAGCACGGCGGCGACCGTCTCGTCGCCTGGCCGATCGAGCGGGCGGACCCACGTCTCGAACTCCTCGGCGCAGCCCTGCATCTCTTCGAGGAGCTCCTTGGGAACGGGCCGGTCTTCGAACCTTCCTCGCTCGGTGTAGCGGAGGGACACCGCCTCCGCGAGCCTCTCTTCCTCGGGTGTCGGCGGCTCGGCGCCGCCGAGCGAGATCTCCGCGAGGCGGTCGGGGGCGTGCGCGTCAGGCAAGAGGTGAACGGTGCAGCTTCGCCCTGTCGATCGGCCCCCGATGCGAGCGAGCTCGATGGCGGCGCCACAGCTGATGTGGAGCTCCCGCCCGAAGGGGTCGGCGACCGCCAGCAGTCGCTCCCTGTCGGCCAGCACGTCGATGACGTCCCTGCTGGCAGCGCTGGCAGGATGCACGAAGAAACGCCACGGCTGCGTGTTGTGCACCGAGGGTGCACGCACGGCCGCTTCGAGGATGGGGCGGAGGTCATGCGCCTCCATGTCGACTCCTTTCTCCGGGTTCGGAGTGGCTGAGAGCACGAGGAGGTTGGGTGCCTACTGCACGACGGTCACAGGGCAGTGAGCGTGGTGGATGCACTGGCTCGACACCGAACCGAGGAGGAGGGACTGGAATCCTCCGAGCCCGCGAGAGCCCACGACGAGGAGCTCTGCCCCCCGGCTGGCGTCGATCAAGGCTGTGCTCGCCCTCTCTGCTATGACGGACTGGATTGTCCTCGGCAGCCCCTGCTTGTCGTCGACGGCCACGGCGGCGAGCGCCTGCTCGATGACCGCCTCGGCCTCCTTCTCGAGGTCTTCCCAGTAGTCGACCGGGACTGCCACGCCCTGCATGGTGGGAGACAGGAAGGCGTGGACGACATGGAGAACGTCGCCTCGCATGCGGGCTTCCTCGATTGCGAAGGCGAGGGCGCGGAGGGAGGGCTCCGAGCCGTCCAACCCCACGACGACTCGCTTGTCGTGTTCTTCGGTGCTGTCCGGTTGTCCTGGCATGCGAAGGCTCGCTCCTTTGTCCTACCTGACGACGAGGACCGGGATGTGCCCGAGATGGAGGACCTTGTGAGTGGTGCTCCCGAGCACGAGCCCGGCGAGATCCGAGAGCCCGCGGGTGGCAAGCACGATGACGGAGGACCCTGAAGCCTTCGCCTCCTCGAGGAGCTCGACGGCGACGTGCCCCGCGATGGCGTTGCGCGTCACGCCCGAAGCCTTCACGCCCGCTGCCTCGAGCTCACGGACGGCGTCCGTGACGACCTCCGAAGCCGCCTCCGGCGACTCCGAGGGGACCAGCCCGGCTCGGATGGCAGGCGTCAGCTCCCTCACGTGGATGACTCGGACCTCTCCTCCGGTCTGCTTCGCGATGTCGCCCGCAGCAGAGAGCGCGGCGGACGCGTGGGCAGAGCCGTCGACGCCGACCAGTATCTTCTCGAACATTGGTACCTCCCTTCACCCTCTTCGGGCTCGACGTGCCAATAGTGATGATCAGCTGGTAATGGTGCACAGCTGGTGACGCTGTCCATCAGTGTGGAGAAGATTCAGATGGCTCGGCAGGGGCAAAAGTCCCAAAAACGCGACCAGGTCGAGAATCTCGCATCGAGGCGTCGGCTGAGATGGTGAGCTCCACGCCCGACATCTGCGACTTCCTCGTGCTGAGCCCGCCCTTCGCTGACCTCGATCGACGCGAGGTAGAGCGCGTGGCGGCGGCGACGGAGGTGGAGTTCCATCTCGCCGGCTCGCTCATCTTCTCGCAAGCTCAGGCGAACGAGCACTTGCGAGTCATCCGCAGGGGCGCCGTCGAGATCATCCACGATGGCCGTGTCCTCGATCTCATCGGGGAAGGCGAGATCTTCGGGCACGCCTCCATGCTCTCCGGCTTACCAACCGGTTTCGCCGCTCGGGCGGCCGAGGACACGCTCACCTATAGGATCCCCGCGGAGGTCGCATCGAGCGCTCTCTCCGGGCCGACGGGACTCCAGTTCGTCGCCCGCGTGCTTCTCGAGGACCCGCACGGCATCCGGCGCGCCCCGACGGCGACGAGAGAGCAGCTGCAGCAGCCCGTCGGCTCTCTTGTCGGCTCCGCCCCTCTCGTCGTCGCTCCCGCTACGACCGTGAGAGAGGCTGCCCGCCAGATGACGGCGGCCAAGGCCACCGCCGTCCTCGTCGATCTCGGCAGCTCGCTCGGCATCCTCACCGACCGAGACTTTCGATCTCGGGTGGTGGCGAGCGGGCTCTCAGTCGACGACCCCGTGTCGGCCGTCATGACGCACCCCGCCTACACCGTCGCAGAGGAGCGTCAGGCAGGAGAAGTGCTGATCGAGATGCTCGACCGGGGGTTCCGCCACTTCCCCGTCCTCTCGGCGACCGGAGGGCTCCTCGGTGTGGTCGAGGACTCCGATCTCGTGGCCGTGCAGACGCACTCCTCCTTTGCCCTCCGTCAGGCGATCGCAGCCGCCGGCTCCTTGGCGGACCTCGGCGAGACGGCGAGACGGCTCCGTCCGACCCTCGTCGCCATGCACGAGGCTCACATTGCGGCCCTCGACGTCCAGGCGATGTTCTCCGTCGTGGTCGATGCCCTCACCCGGAGGCTGCTCGAGCTGGCGATCGAGGAAGGAGGTGAGCCTCCTGTCGACTTCGCTTGGCTCTCTCTCGGCTCACAAGCGCGCCGGGAGGCTGTCCCGAGCTCTGACATCGACAGCGCCATCGTCTGGTTCGGCGCCGAGGAGGACGACGGCGTTCGATCCTACTTCGAGGATCTCGCTCTGAGGACCGTGACAGGGCTGGAGGGCTGCGGCTTCCAGCCCGACACCCACCGGGCGACCGCCTCCGATCCGCTCTTCATACGCCCGCTCAACGCTTGGAAGAAGGCCGCCGAGGTCCTGCTCGAGAACCCGAACCAGCCGAACGCCGTCATGATGGTGTCTGTCCTCGTCGACAGTCGCCCTGTCTTCGGGGTCCACACGGGCACGCCGGTGGCGGCTGCGTTTCGCTCTGCCTCTCACCACGCCCGCCTTCTCCGCCTCCTTGCTCGCCTCGCCCTTGCCCACAAGCCTCCGACCGGCTTCCTGCGCGGGCTCGTCATCGAGGACTCGGGCGAGCACCGCGGCCACCTCGACCTGAAGCTCGGCGGCGTCGTGCCCATCTGCGACCTCGCCCGGTGGGCCGGGATGGCGGCAGGAGTGACGAGCGCGCCGACGATCGAGCGCATCCGGGCGGCGAGCGCGGCGGGGAAGATCGGCGAGGGCGACGCAAGGACCCTGACGGAGGCCTTCGAAGTGATCTCCGAGCTACGTCTCGACCACCAGGTCGCCCAGCTCGCCGCCGGGGTGGAGCCTGACGACTTCGTACGTCCCGACGAGCTGAGCGCCCTCTCTCGCAATCACTTGAAGGAGGTGTTCCGGGCGATCGCCACCGTGCAAAGGCGCGTGGCGAACGAGCTTGCCTACAGCTGACGATGAGGCTCTTCAGGAGACCGACGTCCCGAGCGGCGGCGGCCGTCGCCTACGGGCGGGCGCGCCTTCCCCCCGGCAGGACTCCATGGCGAGAGGCGCCCTTCTGTGTCGTCGATCTCGAGCTGAGCGGGCTCGATGCCCGCGTGGACGAGATGCTCTCCTACGGGGCGGTGCCCGTCGAGTCGGGCCGGGTGCTCGCCGGCGCGGCCGTCTACGGTCTCGTGCGGCCGCGGCGCCCGGTCACGGAGCCTTCGGTCATCGTCCACGGCATCAGGACGATCGACCTCGCCGAGGCCCCGCCGATCGAAGAAGCCATCCTCCTCTTGCTCGAGGCCATGGCGGGGAAGGTGCTCGTCGCCCACGTCGCCGGCGTGGAGCGCAGCTTCCTCAACGCCGCCCTCCGCCCGATCGGCCTGCGGTTGCGGGGCCCGGTGATCGACACCGAGACTCTCGGACGGCTCTGGTGGCGTGGGCGTGGCGCAAGCGACGTCCCGCGCTTTCTTTCCCTCGGCACGC
>JASHRK010000383.1 GCA_030037405.1 Acidimicrobiales bacterium
AGAACCTGCAGCACCGTGGTCATCGAGATACTCCTAGCCTGTTGATTCCAGGAGGCTAGGACTCGACGGCCTGGGGTCACCCCACGGGGTTCCGGCTGGCGCCGTTCAAGGTCGGCGCCCGAAGGTCGGCACCGATGCACTTCGGTGAAGTGACAGGCGGACTTCGGTGAAGACCTCTTGGTGGCGGGGGGACTGTCGCATTCCTCGCCGCCCCGAGCCTCAGCCGGCAGCGAAGCTGCTGCTAGGCGGCCCATGCATACGCAGCCTCGCGTACCCCGCACTACTCGGTCGCGGCCGTTCGCGTTCGAGTCCCCAGAGACGTCGGCTGGCCGTCTACAGAACGCCGACCTTCGGGTACGGTAGGATTTTAGTTGATACTACAAGTAACTATGAGATACTTGAATTGTCAAGTGTAGATTACACTGGTCCTGTGACTAGATCACCGGATGTGGACGAAGACGTGTGGCTCGATGAGGGACAGCAAAGATCCTGGAGGGCAGTGGTGGCCCTCCTGAACTTGTTGCCCGCCGCTTGTGACAGCGAGCTCCGACGGACTACGGATCTGACCCACTTCGACTATCGCGTACTCGCCAACCTGTCCGAGGCACCGGAACGCACGCTGCAGATGAGTGCACTTGCCGAGCGCACCACTGCTTCGCTCTCGCGGTTGTCCCATGTGGTCACCCGGCTGGAGCGCCAGGGCTGGATCACTCGCGAGGTGAGCGCTCATGACGCTCGAGCGACGAACGCGGTGCTCACTCAGTCTGGATGGGAGAAAGTCGTTGCCACCGCACCCTTCCACGTCCAGTCGGTGAGGAATCTAGTTCTCGATGCGTTGACTCCGTCGCAGTTCCACCAGTTAGGGGTCATCGCCGGGAAGATCGTGCGACGCATCGAAGAGCGGACGGCGACACCGTAATTTCGCCAACTGGCCCGTTGCCGAACCTCGTGACGTCTAGAACCGCTGGCTAAGACCAAGCGGGCGCGACTTTCCGTGTGTCCCTGACCAACGCGGCGCCATCCCTTTGACTGGCTCGATCACTCAACTCGGACGTAGTTGGCTCTGGACCTTGTCTTGAAGCGAGGAGGTCATCTGCCCGGCGAGGCAGCACTCTTGTGCGTCGGCCGAAAATACTTGACAGTTCACGTATATCCATTACTCTTAGTTGAACTATCAAGTATCACGCCTGCTACACGCACTCAAAGGAGCCGACATGTCCGACACGATCCAGACCATCTCCGAGGCGCCCCCGCTCGGTCGCAAGAAGGCCGGCCTCGATCGCAGGTGGTGGACGCTCATCGCGGTCTGCGGGGCCACCTTGATGCTGATGGTGGACACCACCATCGTGCAGGTGGCCCTCCCGACCATCCAACGACACCTGGGTGCCAACTTCTCCGACCTCGAGTGGGTCATGGACGCCTATGCCTTGTCGCTGGCCGTCCTGATCCTGACCTGGGGTTCCGTTTCGGACCGCTTCGGCCGCAAGCGGATCTTCGTGGGGGGTCTGGCGGTCTTCACCGTGGGCTCGCTGTTGTGCGGGGTGGCGACCACCCCGGCCTTTTTGATCTGGTCCCGAGCCTCCCAGGGCGTGGGCGGTGCAGCGATGTTCGCGACGGGCCTGGCGCTCATCGGGCAGGACTTCCGTGGCGCAGAGCTCGGCAAGGCCATCGCCGCCTGGGGCGCCACCGTGGGCGGGGCCGTGGCTATCGGACCGCTGCTCGGCGGGGCGATCGCGAGCGGCATCGGCTGGCGGTGGATCTTCTTCGTCAACCTTCCCATCGGTGTCGTCACCATCTTGCTGTCGCTCACCAAGATGGTGAATGTCCGCGATCCAGATGCCAAGCGGTTGGACCTGGCCGGCCTCCTCACGTTCTCCACCTCGATGTTCCTGCTGGTCTTCGCCTTGATCCGGGGCGACGCCGACGGATGGACGAGTGCGACCATCGTCTCGCTCTTCTCGGCGGCGGCCGCGATGCTGCTGCTGTTCGTGGTGGTGGAGCTCCGACAAGAACGCTCGATGTTCGACTTGTCCCTCTTCCGCAATCCCTCCTTCACCGGGGTGTCCTTCGCCACCTTCGCCATCGGCGCGGGGATGTTCGGGATGCTCACCTACCTCACGCTGTACCTGCAGAACGATCTCGGCTATTCGCCCCTCGGTGGTGGCCTCCGGCTCCTGCCCTGCACGGTCTTGGCCTTTGCGATCCCGTTCTCCACCCGTTCCCTGGCTGCCCGCATTCCCCCGGGCGTCGTCCTGGGTGCCGGATTGGTGGTCACCGCGGGCGGGCTCGCCGCCATGCGATTCGTGGCGGTGAACTCGAGCTGGACGGTGCTCATCCCCGGGCTGACCCTGACCGGCCTCGGGATCGGCCTGGCCAACCCCGCGATCGCACGGGTGGCTCTGGGCGTCGTCCACCCGCAGCGCAGCGGCATGGCCTCGGGCATCAGCAACACCTTCCGAGTCGCAGGCCTGGCCACCGGGTTGGCCGCTCTGGGCGCCATCTTCCAGAGCCGGATCACCTCATCGCTGCGGCCCGACTACAAGACGCTCGCACCCCGGCTGGGCTCGGCGGTCGCGTCCGGGGGCGTCAGCGCCGCCCAGCAAGCCCTTCCCGGGCACCCCGGCGTGGGCGCGGCTGCACACATGGCGTTCGTGTCCGGCTTCGACCTGATCCTGGTCGTCGGGGCGATCGCGGTGATGGCCGGCGCGCTCCTAACCGTCTTCATCCGGGCACGGGACTTCTACCGTCCACCGGCCCCTCCCACGGCGACCCCCGATCTCGCGACCACAACCGCGGGGCGCAGACCGCCGACCGAGTCGGCGACCCCGCTACCGAGCCGTGATGAGGGATCGATCCTGGTCAGGTGACATCCCAGCACGATCAAAGTGGAGGAAGACCTGATGGCACTCGACAACGATGAACGGGTCCGCGAGCTCGAGATCAGTCTTCGGCGCATTGGTACAGAGGTATGCGCGGCAGGCCTCGCGGACCACATCTGGGGCTTGCCAGCTTCGGACGATCTCCCCCGATCTCCCCGAGCTGACCGCACGCGTTGGAGGGCACGGACGGGGTCCAGGCCTTCTGCCTGTCTGATGGTCCTAGCCGATTGCTCGGCACTCACCAGCGTCCCTCCAGCCTCTACGTGCATCGGTGAAGCAGGGGTCCTTCGCTCGGACCGGGTTGTGTTGTCCCGGCCGCCGTCACTACTACGACCCCCTCCGACTCCTTCTCGGCTGGCTGCCACTTCCCGTTTCCGGTCATAGACAGCCGAATTCCTGGTCCCCGCAGGGCCCGGGCCGAGGAGGGCCTCTCCAGTTCCCACGACACCCAATCCACGTTCCACGCCCCCTAGGCCGGAGGGTCCTTCTGCACCCGCTCCAAGTTCCCTGGTGCCTTCCACGGCCTTCGCCTTCACAGGTACAGGCTCGGCTCCCTCCGGTCTCCGGTTCCCCGGGCAAAGTGACGACGCTGCAGGCTTCGCTTGATGCTGCGGACCGTGCACTTGCTCCGCCCCGCTTCGACACCGGCCTCACGACCGACGTCGGGGGCTTCACTACCGGGGACCTTGGCATCTCCCCGGACCGGACTTTCACCGGCTGGCTGCCGTGAGCTTGTCGCTCGGTTACGTCGTGAGGTCGTCTCCTTCCTCACGGCGTCCGAGCTGCTGGACACATACCTGCACTTTCTTTGGTGGCGGGGGCGGAATTTGAACCCGCGGCCTTCGGGTTATGAGTGTTCTCAGTTCGATCGATACACCGCTCGGACGTCCGTGCCAACCACTCGGACGCATCTGGTAACTCGGTCGGAGATCAGGTCCACGAGCTTGTCTGGCAGCGGACGCTCCAGTGCTCGAACCGCGGGGGTGTTCGCGGCATCTGCGAACGCGTCGCTGATCGTCGTGCCAATCTCCTGGACGCGTGAAACGAGACGATCGGAGTCGACACCAAGGTCCTTCGCCGCCGCCAGCCAGGTGTTGCGCTCCGGATACACCCGGTAGTCCCCACCGATCTGCATGGCCATGCGGAGCTTCTTTTCATGCGTGCCGTATGGCAATGCCGATGCCACGTCATACATCGGCGCCAGGCGGACCTGGTTGTCGGCCAGCAGGATGGAGTAATTCTTGGCGTGCGCGTCCGTCCCAGCGATGAACCAGTTCCAGACGAGCGCGTCGGCGAAGCGCCAGACGGCTGCATCGCCGATACGCGGAGGCATCACCCGCCGGAGCAGGCCCGCGATGTCGCGTGGCGACGGGCCACCCTCGTTCTGGTACTTGCGTGACGGGGGCACACCAAGTGCTTGGCATAGATCCTCCTGGTGGACTCGGACAATGCGATCGTCTCGGATCACACGGTCATAACGATCGACGATGACGGCCGACTCATCGCCGAAACGTCCGACGGTCGTGCGAACGGCGAGGAGGCCGGCCCGACGAGCCGCATCGAGGCAGAGATGCTCGTTGAGGTCGTGATCATCGAACCCCGACACTGCCGGCTTGAGAATGTGCGTCGTCGGGACCGATCCTGAGGGCACGCCCCATTTCCCCTCTCTCTGCAGGAGGGCCGTCTTGGCCTGCACCCCGGCCAGGCTGAACTGGCCTGTGAACGATCGGCCGAGCCACGACGTGGAGTCCTCACGGAGGTCCCGCAGGCGTTCGGCGACCTGGTCGTCGGTCAGCCAGGTGACGTCACCGGGACGGTTGAGGATCCGGTCCACGTCGTCGGGACCCGCAAACCGGACGGCCCCGGCGCAATCCTCGCCGATGGGTGAGCTCAACAGAGCGAACGGCGACGAGGCCGAGACGTGAAACTGACGGCCCCAGCGAGTCAGAACGGCCTCGTTGTCGGGGAGCAGCCCCCACAACCAGGGAGTGACGACGTTGTCGCGATGGGACTTCACCTGGGTCGGCATGGACAACGACAGGGGTGTCGGCTCGGACCGGCGGCGGTAGTCGTCGTCGTAGTCGAACCGCAGGTGCCCGTGTGGCAAACGGGTCAGGGTTCCCGCGACGGCGTCGTCGAGGATGACGAGGAGGGCGTCCGTCATCGGTCTCGGTACTCCTCCAAGAGGTCATCTAGGTCGACGGGGCTCGCGGTGGGAGCGTCCTGGCGGGATCCACCCTCGTCGAGGTCGAGGCGAAGGTCGAGGGCGTCGAGGACGCGGAGGACGTGGGCAAGCTCGACGGTGGGCTTGCCGCCCTCGAAGTAGTTCATCCAGTCACGGGAGACGCCGGCCATGGACGCCAGTTCACCCTGGCTGAGCCCCAGGGCCTGGCGCCGGCCCCGGACGGCGGCGGCGACGTCCTGCACGGAGTTGAGTTTCATGAGTCCTCATCTGTCGACGTAAGTCGACATCCCATTTATGTCGACGTACGTCCACAATCCTACCATGTCGACGTAAGTCGGCAACCCCCATTTGTCGACGTTCGTCGACAGCGGCGAAGACGACACCGGGATGTCGCTGCGGGCGGTCGCGCGAGGGCTTGCCGTAATGAAGATGCCGGAGAGATACCTGCGGGTGCGACCAAAGCCGAGGGAAAAGCCGGGTGGTGCTCCAGGGAGTCGAGTGTCGAGAGGCCGACGTCGTGGCCTTCTTCGGCGATGCTCCAGCTGAGACGCGAGTCGAACTGGCCGGCCGAGCCGTCGCCATCGGCGTGGCCGGCCTGCGGGCCATGGGCGTCGCCGGGCACGTCGAGCTCGTGGAGCGGGAGTTCGCCAAGCTCAGCCACCAGTTCGATCGGGCGTTGGCGACGACGGAGGGACAGCTGCTCGAACGAGTGCACTCGACCTTCGACCCCGAGCGTGCCGAGTCCGTCTCTGCCCGCTTGGCCGGCAGCGTGGCCGACGCCCACGGCCTCTGCACGTTTGTACAGGCAGACATCTGCACTTGCCGGTTTCACTATCCGGCAAGAAAGAGATGTTGCCAATCTGTATAACGTCGATTGGTGTCTTACGATGCAGATCGTGCCGGGGTTGTGTTGGCCCTTGTAACTACCGGCGCCGCGGGACGCGGCGGATGGGTTCGCTGGTGCGAGTGTCACCCTCGGGAGACGCGAGCTGGCGCTCCAGTGCGGTGAACGCTTCGATGATCTGCGGGGCCTCGAATGCGCGATTCCGACGACCGACGGTGACCTGGCGCAGGATGTCTGCCTCGGTCAGGCGCTGGATCGCCTCATTGGTATGGACGAAACTCCGGCCGATCAACGCTGCTGCGCTGTTGACGGTCACGACCGGCGTTCCGACGAGCACCCGGAGGAGAAGGTCGGCTGACGACTTGGCTCGGACCCGGCCGAGTCGTTCGCGCCACTCGGCCTCGATGGCGAGCACCTGTTCCTCGAACGATGCGGCATCGTCGACCGACCGTCTGCAGGCGGTGGCGAAGCGTCCAATCCAGAGGTTGAGGCCCTCGCGGGCTAGTTTCGACGTCGCCGGGCCGCGGTACCGGGTCGCGGTGAGTCCGCTGATGTAGTCCTGCGACCACGTGGCAAGGATGAGCGAGACGGGCGGGAGGACGCGGTCGGCGAGTCCCCTCCGGCGAAGGATGAGATGGATGAGCGCGCGGCCTGTCCGCCCGTTGCCGTCGACGAAGGGGTGGATGGTCTCGAACTGCGCATGCGCAATGGCGGCTTGGGCGACGGCGGGAAGCCCGTCCTCGTTCGCGAAGGTGCAGAGATCGGCCACGAGGTCGGCGACGCGTTCCGGGGGAGGGGGGACGTATGCCGCAGAGCACGGGTTGTACGAGCTGCCGCCGATCCAGTTCTGGACATCCCGATAGCGACCGCCGTACTCCTCAAGGCGGGAACCCGCAAGCAGCCGGCGATGGATCTCCAGCAGGAGATCGGTCGTGATCTTGTCACCGGCGCCGACGCTGTCAACGCCATAGACCATGGCGTCGATGTTCCCGAGCACCTCGGTCGCGGTGACGTCCGAAGGATCGTCGCCGAGCTCGCGGGCGGCTTCGGCTCGAAGCAGGCGCCGTGCGCCGATCTCCAGCCCTTCAATGCGGGAGGAGGCGAGGGATTCTGCCCGGAGCAGGATCCGGGCGAGGGCCTCGGTGTCAACGAGGCTGGTCGCTTCGACGTTCAGCCGGGCGATTGCCGCCTCGGCGTCGGCGATGTCGGCGGCAACCTCCCCGTCGATCGTGAAGGCACGGCCGGAAAGAGTGTCGGGGACGTAGGCTTCGTACTCGCAGGATCGGTTGTCCTTGCGGGACGGACCCGAGTGGTCGCTGAGCCAGTGGCTGCGAATAACCGTAGACATGGCTTCTCCTTAATTACGGCTATTATACAACCGTAAATAAGGTGAAGGGGCATTTGCGGGTTCCGATACCCCTGCCCGGCGCTCGCCGGCATCTTCTCGAGGGAGGTTGGCTAACGCCTGCTTGTTGAACTCGAACTTCATGGGGCCAACCCTCCGCCTTCCCGGTCGCCCTGAGGGCGTCCAAGAGGAGGCTACCGACAACTAGTTACACGCATGTCGTTCGAGAACGTCGCGCCAACTGGCGAAAGCTCGCCGAGATGCGCCAGCCGTTCGCGCGCCCGGCGGGTTGGGGCGTCCGTTCAAGCGATCGGCACGTTCCCCAACC
>JASHRK010000384.1 GCA_030037405.1 Acidimicrobiales bacterium
GCGGCGCGCCTGGGAATCGTCGAGCTGCTCGACGTTGCAGTCGAGGAGGAAACGTGCCAGACGTGCCTGGCGGCTCGGGCTCCACCGCGCCAGGCTTGGGAGACGACCGGTGCCGGCCCCGAGCACGGGCTTCCTGTGCCCAAGCCTCAGCCTCGGCGGTCTCCTGATCGTTGAACCCTCCTTCCGCACCCTCGTACGCGGCGACGGCGGTCAGACCGGCTCGCAAGGTGAGCTCCTTACGCGCCGCCGTGACCAGCCACCCGCTGTAGGTCATTCCGGCCGGCCTCGAGGCTTGCTCGATCGAGGCATAGAGATCCGGCGGGACGGAGATGGAGCGTTTCTTGCGGACGGGCACGTCACAAGAGTCGGACAGCAGTGCCGAGATCGTACCTTGCCTAGAGCGTGCCGCCCCGCTCGGAGATTCTCGGCGTCATCCACTGTCTGGCATCGTCAGGTCGTGTGCCGACCGAGGTACTCGTCTTCCTTCCCGTAGTCGGTCATGGCGGCGAAGTAAGGGTCATCCTTGCTTGGCAGCACGTGTCGCGTTCGGCTGTCGTTGGCGCAGGCGACGAGCCAGTCGAGCTCGTCTCGCACGGTCGCCTCGTAGTCGCCGACGGATTCGTAGCCGAGCTGTCGCGCCGCCGTGCAGTCCAGGACAACGGGTGGGATGGAGTCCCAGGGGTGTGCGCCGAGGCCCGGTGCCGCGCCAGCTTCGAGCAGCACCTCCTCCCAGGCATGCCCGAGATAGGTGGCGATGACCGACGCGATGGCCCGCCCGCTCGGGCAGTCGGGGTCGGCGATGTTGAGGATCTGGCGACGGGGCTTGCGGCCGACAACCTCGACGAGCGCCGCGATGTTCACTGCGGCGCTGGGGTGGTCGGCACCTTCTCCCCGGCGAGCGAGAAACAGGACGTCTCGCTTGTCGAGGATGCGTTTGACGAAAACCCACTCTCTCGGTCGGCGGGACCATGCGCCGTGCACCTTCGATGGTCGCAATACCGTCACCGGATACCCCGAGTCGAGCAGGACCTCCTCGGCTGCCACCTTGTTGGGGCCGTAGCCCTCGGCGGAGTCGTAGTCGACCTCGGAGGGTTGAAGCGTGGGCTGGTTTTCCGTGATAGGGAGCTCGAACCGGGGAGGCTCTTCGGAGTTCACGTGGCGGCCCTCGTCGTCGACGTAGACGGCCTTGCTCGAGATCATCACAGTCGAGGACACGTCGCCGAGCAGCGGTACCAGTGCGCTGGCGTGGGCCGCCGTGTAGCACGCACAATCCACGAGCAGGTCGGCACCTGGCCCGACGACGGCACCGAGCTTCACCGGGTCGTGCCGGTCGGCTGGCACGAACTCCGCACCGAGCTCTGCCAGTCCCGCCGGGATTTTCTCGGGATTCCTCCCCGTGACGACGACGTTCCAGTCATCGGCCACGAGTCGTCGGGCGGTCGCCCAGCCGATCGCTCCCGTCCCGGCGAGGATCACCGCCCGTCGCATCGGCCAGAACCCAGGATCGCGGCCCGTCGCATCGGTCCGAACCTAGTGACGTCGCTTGCGCTCGACCTGACGGTCGGTCGCGCGCGCTTCGCCTACGGCGTCGCTTGCCCGTCGACCTTGTGCCGGGGAGGATTGAGCGCGTGCCCAACGAACCGGTACCAACCCAGTTCAACCTGGTGACCAAGAACATGGCGGAGACGGTCGCCTTCTACCGACGGCTCGGCGTGACCATCCCTGACACCGCTCCTGACTTCCAGGACCATCACCGCTCTGTCCAGACGGCGGGAGGGATCGACGTCGACTTCGACAGCGAAGAGTTTGCTCGTCACTGGGACGGCGGATGGGATGGAGGCATGGGGGTGCTCAATTTCACGGTCGAGGACAGGCAGCGAGTCGACGAGATCTACGCCGACCTCGTCGGAGCCGGGTATCGGGGCCAGCAGGAGCCCTACGACGCCTTCTGGGGAGCGAGGTACGCCGTCGTTGAAGACCCCGACGGGAACGCAGTCGGTCTCATGAGCCCGGTCGACGGCGAGCGTCGGCACGACGCGGGCTTCCCGTAGGGCTGCGTTTCGACGGGCAGGAGACCACGTGGTCGTCCACGACGCCGACGCTCTGCAGGTACGAGTAGACGATCGTCGACCCGACGAAACGGAACCCTCTCCGCCGTAGCTCCTTCGACACCGCATCCGACAGTGGGCTGTGGGCGGGGAGCTCTTCGAGCGACGCCGGGGTGTTGGCCACAGGCGTCCCGTCTACGAATGCCCACAGGTACGAGTCGAAGGAGCCGAGCTCCTCCTGTACCGCCAAGAATGCGGTGGCGTTCCCGATGGTGGACTCGATCTTGAGACGGTTGCGCACGATGCCGGCGTCGGCGAGCAACGTCTCGACGCGAGCGCCGTCGTAGGCGGCGACGAGGCTGGGATCGAAGTTGTCGAACGCCCGCCGGTAATTCTCCCGTTTTGCAAGGATGGTCGCCCACGAGAGACCGGCCTGAGCCCCTTCGAGAATGAGCATCTCGAAGAGGTGACGATCGTCGTGCGAGGGTACGCCCCACTCCTCGTCGTGGTAGGCGCGCATCGCGGGCGAGGAGTCGGCCCATTGGCAGCGACCGTTCCTCGCGCTGCCGACGCTGCCGGCGCTGTCCTCGCTGCCGTTGTTGCCGCCGCTGTCGGCGTCCTTGCGTGAAGGCACGCAGCGCATCCTGCCAGATGCGGCAGGGCTTAATCAGCCGTCCCGCGTCCGAGGACGAGACCACCCTTGATAGCGGTACGACAGGCGCTTACGCCGGTAAACGGGCCCGTACTACGCTCGCCGCTGCTCGGAACCGTGCTGCCCTCTACGCGAGTGAGAAATCGGTCGCCCAGTGAAAAGTGAAGCGACATTCCTGGCGCAAGGCCAGAACCGAATACCGGCCGAGGGCGCAGTCGGGTTCAGCTTTCGGTTGATGATGCCGCACGTACCGTCGCTGCACTCTTTGCCGTTCGGTGAGTCGACCGTCGGCCAGTTCTCTCAGCCCGCGAGGCGCTGGATCCGCTTCAGGTCCTTCGGGCGCTCTCGAGCAAGGACCCTGTTGGCGAGCGCGCCGGCACTCCTCCTCACCCGGCCGAGCTCAGGGCCGCCCGGCGCTCACCAGTCCCTCGAAGAAGATGGGGGAGTAGGTGACGTCCGTGCCCGTGTGGGCTGCCTGGATCACCGTCTCCTTGCCGTAAGGACCCGAGCCTACGTACATGACTACGTGGGTGATGGGCGTGTTCCCGTCGTGGGCGAAGTGGTAGAAGAGCAGATCGCCCGGTTGCAGGTCGGAGAGCGATACCGGGCTCGACTCCTCCCACTGGTCGGTGGCCGAGTGGAGGAGCGAGACCCCGGCGGCGGCCCAGGCGAGCATGACGAGACCGGAGCAGTCGACCCCCTCTCGTGAAGCTCCGCCCCAGACGTAGGGGACGCCGAGCAGCCGCTTCGCCGCAGATACCGCCAGGCGCCCTCGGCTCGGAGAGGCAACCTCGAGAGCGTCGACGCCCGCCAGGTCCGGGCCGCGGTAGTGCCCTCCTGCGGCCGTCGGGAAGATCAACTTGTCGAACTCCTTCGGCCCGACGAGGGCGAGGAGCTTGGCCTTGATGGAGTCGAGGTCGGCGACGGCGGCGCTCTGGAGCGCGTCCGCCCGCCGGCGGTCTTTCCGCACAGCTGCCAGCGAAGCCCGCAAAGTCCTCGCGTTGGCTCGGGCCTCCCCCTGCAACCGGCGTAGCCGGCTGAGAGCGGTCCCGTACGTCTTCACGTCCGTGCTGACGCGGCCCGTCGCCGCAGAGGCGTAGACGTCGACCATGCTTCCGGCGGCAAGCGTGTTGGCGAGGATCGAGGAGTCCACGGCCGACTCCTCCCCGGTGACGTAGGCGGCGATGGCGGCCTCCCTCAGCTGCAGGCGCGCCCGCGCCAGCGCCCTCTGCGCCCGCTCGACCGCAGCTCCGAGCTCGACGACTCTCCGGTTGGCAGCGGCCAGGCGGACAGATGCCTCGTCGTACTTCTCTCCGAGGAGGGCGACCTCGTCGTCGTCGCTCGTGATCGTGCCGACTACGCCGATGAGGTGGTGGAGGAGAGCTTCCGCTGCCGTCGGGATCTTCTTGTTGTGAGCCTTCTTCGTCCTGGGAGCGGGGCTCGCAGCCGGGCGCTGCTGTGACGCGAGAGCGGTCAGTTGACCACTGAGAGTGGCCACCAGCAAAGAAACGACGACTACCACACATGCCCGGTATTTCAAGAGGATTCCTCGTTCGCGCCGACGAGCAAGAGACGAGTCGGCGGATCACATGAGTGACGCCGCCCCGCGAGAGAGGCAATTCTGCCACCTTTCATGCCATTTGAAAAGGGGGAAGAGAAACGAGAGGCCGGCGCCCGATCATCCCGGCTTCCACCCGGCACCGTCCGGGGCGGTTACACCCGGCTGTTACAACGTGGGGATGAGCGGAGCAGCCATCGAGGCGCGAGATCTCGTGAAGACGTTCGGCGGGCGAGGAGGCGACGGCGTGAAGGCGCTCGACGGGGTGTCGTTCTCTGCGGAGAACGGCACCGTCTTCGGGCTACTTGGCCCCAACGGCGCCGGCAAGACGACAGCGGTGAGGATCCTCACCACGATATTGAAGCCCGACTCGGGCGAAGCGTTCGTGCTCGGCAGGGACATC
The DNA here is from genome assembly GCA_030037405.1 of Acidimicrobiales bacterium. GTDB lineage: Bacteria > Actinomycetota > Acidimicrobiia > Acidimicrobiales > Bog-793 > JOPF099. The sequence continues at coordinate 4,662 of JASHRK010000384.1, forward strand.
GCTCGCCAACCGGACGAGGTGAGGGCCCTTATCGGTCTCGCCGGGCAGTACGCGGCGGTGGACGAGAACCTGACCGGGCACGAGAACCTTCGCATGATCGGCCAGCTGACAGGATTGAAGCGAGCCCAGGCGACCGTGCGTTCGCGCGAGCTCCTCGAGCAGTTCGACCTCTCCGACGCAGGCAACCGTCCCGTCAAGACCTATTCGGGTGGGATGCGGAGGCGCCTCGACCTCGCGGCGGCGCTCGTGGACCGGCCGCCGGTGCTGTTTCTAGACGAGCCGACGACCGGGCTCGATCCCTACAGCCGG
>JASHRK010000385.1 GCA_030037405.1 Acidimicrobiales bacterium
CGACTTCGACGACGAGATAATCGCCGGCACGTGCGTCACGCACGAGGGCGAGATACTCCACAAGCCAACCCGCGAACGCATCGATGGAGGCAGCTCGTGAGCGGAGCCAGCATCCTCACCCTCGTCACCGTCTTCGTCCTCGCCGCCTTCGTGGGCTTCGAGGTGATCTCGAAGGTGCCCAGCATCCTGCACACGCCGCTCATGTCTGGGACGAACGCCATCCACGGCGTCGTCCTCGTCGGCTCGATCCTCGTGCTCGGCACCGCACACGGCACGGCCGAGATCACGCTCGGCTTCATCGCCGTCGTTCTCTCAACAGTGAACGTCGTGGGCGGGTTCGTCGTCACCGACCGCATGCTCCAGATGTTCAAGGGGCGGAGCAAGCCCGGTGGGGGCTCGGGACGCTCATGAGCCTGACGACGGGGATCTCGCTCGCCTACCTCATCGCCGCCATCTGTTTCATCCTTGCCCTGAAAGGGCTTTCGGGCCCGAAGACGGCGCGGGCCGGCAACCTCCTCGGGGCCGCCGGTATGGCTCTCGCGCTCGCCATGACCTTCGCCACACCCGGGCTCTCGCGCTTCCTCCTCATCGTCATAGCCATGATCATCGGTGCCGTCATCGGCTGGCCGGCCGCCCGTCTCGTCAAGATGACGGCGATGCCGCAGATGGTCGCAGCCTTCAACGGCGTGGGCGGCGCCTCGGCCGCCCTCATCTCGCTCGCCGAGTTCATCCGCGGCAATCCCAGCCACCTCGCCGTGTACCAGGTCGTCGAGGTGCTTTTCGGGGTGATCGTCGGCTGCGTCTCCTTCTCGGGCTCGGCGATCGCCTTCGCCAAGCTGCAGGAGCTCATGACGGGGCGACCGGTCACCTACCCCGGCCAGCAGGTGCTGAACGGCATCGTCGCCTGTGCCACCCTCGGCTTCGCCCTTGCGGTGTGCGTCGCCCCCCACACCTGGCCGATCGTCGTCATCGCCGCCCTCGCCCTCGTGTTCGGCGTCGCCTTCGTCCTCCCGATCGGGGGAGCCGACGTTCCCGTGCTCATCTCCCTCCTCAACTCCTTCACCGGCCTTGCCGTGGCGGCGAGCGGCTTCGTGCTGCACTCGGTCCTCCTCGTCGTCGCCGGCACGCTCGTCGGCGCCTCGGGGACCCTGCTCACCCGGATGATGAGCTCGGCCATGGGGCGGTCGCTCCCGAACATCCTCTTCTCCGCCTTCGGATCCGTCGTGACGGCAACGGGCAGCACCGGCGAGCTCGGCGATCGCTCCGTGCGCTCGGGCAGCGCCGAGGACATCGCAGTCTTGCTCGCCTACTCACAGAAGGTCGTGGTGGTCCCCGGGTACGGCCTGGCGGTCGCCCAGGCTCAGCACGTCGCGAGGGAGCTCGCCGAGCTGCTCGAGGAGCGCGGCATCGAGGTCACCTACGCCATCCATCCCGTCGCCGGACGCATGCCGGGTCACATGAACGTGCTCCTGGCGGAGGCGAACGTCCCCTACGACCAGTTGAAGGAGATGGACGAGGCCAACCCGGGCTTTCAGACGGCAGACGTCGCCCTCGTCGTCGGCGCCAACGACGTCGTCAACCCGGCGGCGAAGAACTCGCCCGGGAGCCCGATCTACGGGATGCCCGTGCTCGCCGTGGACGAGGCGAAGAGCATCGTCTTCCTGAAGCGCTCGATGAGGCCCGGCTTTGCCGGCATCGACAACGAGCTCCTGTTCGACCCGAAGACGACCCTCCTTTTCGGTGATGCCAAGGAGTCCTTGACGAAGCTCGTGGGGGCCGTCAAGCAGCTCTAAAGGCAGCCCTTTGGCCACCTTCAACCCCTGGGACCGTAGTCTCGTCAGACTCTAGGACAGGTCACTGGACAAAGTAGTGTACCGATAAGCGTACACTGTCGTCGTGCCCACTCGACGGTACGAATCCACCCATCCCTGGATCAACTTCCGGGCCACCGACATCAATCGGGTCCCCCCCAGCGACTGGATGCTCCTAGGCGAGGCCAAGTCAAAGTGCGAGCATCTCGCTGGCGCGCCGCTGAAGCCGGCGATCGCCCGGGAGCTCTACAGCGTCACGCTGGTCAAGGGCGCCCTGGCCACTACGGCGATCGAAGGCAACACACTGACCGAGAACCAGGCGAAGGGGATCCTGGATGGAACCTACGCTGCACCGCCCTCTCGCCAGTACCAGGAGCAAGAGGTTCGCAATGTCCTCGAAGCCCTCCAAGGCCTGAGCGACCAGATCGTTCGGGGTGAGCGGATCAAACTGACCACCCAGCTGATCAAGGAGTTCAACCAGCAAATACTCAAGGGTCTGCCGCTCGACGACCACGTCGAGCCCGGCGTCATCCGGAACGACTCCGTCGGCGTCGGGAACTACCGCGGTGCACCCCCCGAGGACTGCGAGTACCTGCTCGACCGCCTGGTCGGTTGGCTCAGCGGCTCGACGTTCGAGAACGACGACCCCGAGCTGCGGTTTGCCGTCATCGTGGCGAAAGCGGTCTACGCCCATCTCTACCTCGCGTGGATCCACCCGTTCGGAGACGGAAGCGGCCGCACTGCCCGGCTGGCGGAGTTCGCGATCCTCGCCGACTGTGGCGTGGTGCCGATGCCGGCCGCACACCTGCTGTCGAACCACTACAACCTCACGCGCGACCAGTACTACCGCGAGCTGGCCAGGGCCAGCACCAGCGGAGGCGACACGCTGCCGTTTCTCGTCTACGCCATCACCGGGTTCGTCGACGGCATCCGGGAAGCGATCGACATGGTCCGCCATCAGCAGGTCCAGGCGACGTGGGTCAACTTCGTGTACGAACAATTCTCAAGGGAGGCGAAGACAAAAGCGACGGACCGCCAGCGGTCGCTCGTCCTCGCCATGCCGATGCACGGGACGGTTATTCGGAGCGACCTCGCAGGGCTGACCCCCAAGCTGGCCCAGCTCTACGCGAGCGCCGGGCCGCGCACGCTGTCACGCGACCTCAATCACCTGATCAGCATGGGACTACTGCGCCGACGGGGTGGCCGCGGATACGAAGTGTGCTCCGATGTAGTGCTCGCCTTCCTGCCTCCGATAGCGGACTCCTCGGACGACACGGCGGCGTTGCGCGAACCGGGCGTGAACTGACGTGAGACTCACCGGAGCCGCATGACCTGATCCGCCTACCGCGGGCGTGCGACCCGCGTGGCGCGCACCCGTAGCTCGTCACTGTGCGAGCCCGTCGCCGGCGAGGCGAGCGAAGACGAGGAGCCCCTGGGAGGTAGGGCGGGTCGACAGGACGAGGACCTCGACGCCGGGCTCCCCGACGAGATGGCCGGCCTCGTTCACCACGACCATGTCGCCGTCAGGTAGGTAGCCGACCGCCTGCCCCGCCTGCCGCCCCGGCTTTACGAGGTCGACCGAGAGCCGCTCGCCGGGCACGTGGTCGGGGGAGAGGTCGGCCACGAGCGATCGCAGGTCGATCACGGGCACGCCAATCTTCTCCTGCTGGCGGTGCACGTCGCTCGAACACGTGAAGAGGCGGACGCCGAGGCGGTTCGCAAGTCGTAGCACCTTCTCCTCGGTGAGCGAAGCCTCCGAGACATCACCGGGTACGACGCTGACGGTCATGCCCGCCTCCCGGACGGCGTCGATGGCCGCCAGCCCCCTCCTGGCCCGGCGTGAGGAGACGGGGTCCGGGCCCTCGGCAAGAGTGCTCAACTCGTCTGCCACCGGCTCGGGGACGAGGATCTCCCTGCCGAGAAGCCCTGCGCTCCCGAGCACGAGAAACGCACGATCCATGACAGCAGACGTGTCGACCAGCACCGAGCCCTCGGGCGCCTCCTGGTAGGGCGAGAGCTTCCGGGTGATCCGGGCCGACTCGGCGAGCTTGCGCCCGTTCGTGGTCCCGAGCTTGAACGCGATGGAACCGACGACCCAGGCGACGCCCGCCGTGATCGGGTAGTCGTAGTCCCGCCGGAAGAAGATGAAAAGCGGCAGGCATGCGACGACCCCGACGAGGATGCCGAGCCCGCCGAGAAACGCTCCGGCGAGAAGCTCGGGGGCGGGCACGTCGACGAGAGTCCTGTCCGCCTGGCGTACCCCCTTGTCGAGAAGCCGGCCCACGATCCCGCCTGCCACGTAGCCGGCAAGAACCCCGATGACAGCTCCGACCACCCGGGCAGTCGCCGAGTGCGACCCGGACGCCGCTGCCAGCCCCAGCAGAGCGCCTATGAGCACGACTATGAGGCGGAAGACTTCGACGAAGACCACCGCGCGAGCGTAGTTAGGGCGCGGCCGCCGGTCGTGGAGCCGCCGCCGGTCGCCCATCTGCAGGGGATAGGCTGCCGGACCCATGAAGCGAGCCCGAGGCGCGCCCGGTGGCAGGGCGGCGGCTCGCACGCTCCCGGTCTTGCTCGCCGTCGGGGCGCTCGTGCTGGCCTCCTGCGCCAGCCCGCGGGCCATGACGCAGACGACGTCGCCGACTCCTCCGCCTCCCACGAACCCTTATGCCGCCTACGCCACTACGGCCAAGCGAGCTCTGAGGCACGCCTTCGCGAGCGTCCACGTAGCCCTGCCAGCTCACCCGCGCGAACCCGCCCCTGCGCTCCCGGCGAACGCCTTCGGAACAGGGCTCGGCTCTCACACGGTGCTCGGCTTCCTCCCGAGCTGGGAGATCGACGACCTTTCTGGCGTCGACTGGTCGGCCCTCTCGGAGGTCGCCTACTACGCCGTCCAGGTCGAGCCTCAGGGCACCATCCTCGAGAGCGGCCAGGGCTGGGAGACACTGACCGACGGTTCCGTCGCTGGTCTCGTGAGCGACGCCCACGAAGAGGGAGTTCGTGCCCTTCTCACCGTCTACACGGGGACGGAAGCGACGCTGAAGGAGCTCACGTCGCACCCGTTCAACGCCGGCGAAGCACTCGCCGCCCGGGTCGCCCGGCTGCTCGCGGCGTACGACTTCGACGGCGTCGACATCGACCTCGAAGGAGACAGGGGGAGCGAGCGCGCCGGCTTCGTGAAGCTGGTCAGGTTCTTCTCCGAACGCCTCCGCGCCATCGACCCCGCCTGGACCATCGTGCTCGACACGGTGCCCGAGTCCGCCGTCGACTCGACAGGCTTCTACGACGTGAAGGCCCTCGTGCCCTTCGTGAGCCAGCTCTTCATCATGGCCTACGACATGTCGAACCTCGACGCGCCGGGGCCCACGGCACCCCTCGAAGGCGCCGAGCTCTCGGACGTCAACTCCCTCGCGAGCTATGTCGCCGCCGTGCCGAGGCGAAAGCTCCTCCTCGGGATCCCCTTCTACGGTTACGCCTTCGAGGCGACAGGCCCGTTCTCGCCTGCAGAGACGCTCGGCACGCCGGATGCCGTCACCTACGACTCCATAGTCGCGAGCGGGCGGCGGGCCCTCTGGGACCCGGCAAGCGAGACCCCCTACCTCTCGTTCCGCCTCGGCCGGCGCTGGCGCCAGACCTGGTTCGACGATCCCACCTCGGTGGCCTTGAAAGTCGCCCTCGCGAGCACCTTTGGGACCGACGGGGTCGGCGCCTGGGACATAGGCATGGTGACGGGCCAGCCCGAGATGACGAACGCCCTGGACGGAGGCTCCCCCCCGAGGCGCCTACCCCTCGCTCGGCAGCCCTGACGCCAGGCAGGGGCAGAGGCGGCGGCGAGGCGGCGGCGAGGCGGCAGGAACCGAGCAGGCAGGGGGCGAGGAGGCGGCGAGGCGGCGAACCTCGAAGGCCTGGCCCTGCCCGACTATGCTGTCTGCCCAGGCAAGGAGTCATGCGAGGGCGCGACGAACTTGCCCGAGTGAGGACGGAGCGATGACCCCGGCGGTCGACGGGGCGAGGGGACAAGTGGCGACGGACGCCAGACGGCTCGCGATTCCTCGCTTCGAGTTCGTGGAGGATCTCGGGCGGGGGGCCACCACCGCTGTATACCGCGCGCTACGTGAGGGTCGCGAGTACGCCGTCAAGGTGAAGGAGCTGACGGGACCGGACGATCCTGCGAGGATCACCTTCCGCCGCGAGGCCGCCATCCTGGCGGCGATCCGGCACCCCTGCCTCGGAGAGATGTACGAGGTCGGCGACGACGGGCGGATCGCCTACCTCGTGATGGAGCTGATCCGAGGGCGCCAGCTCGGCGACGTCGTCGACACCGAGACCC